>OMQK01000139.1 GCA_900313205.1 uncultured Bacteroidales bacterium
AAGGGTAAGAAATAATGGGACTGTTCACTAAATACCTGGACCGCATGAGTGAAAGGAAGCGGGAGGGCATCCGCCTTGCGGGGATAGCCCTCGTGCTGCTTTTTACCGTTATCCTTACCGTTTCCGTCACTTCCTATGTCTTCACCTGGAAGCAGGACCAGAGCGTGGCATCGGCCCCTGCAGGCACGCAGGTCGCCAATGCCGCTGCAGAGACAGGCTTTTCACTTGGGAAGTTCCTTGTGACGGATAGTTTCGGCCTGGCCGCATTCTGCATTGTGGCTTTTTTCTTTGCCTGGAGCGTAAAGCTGGTGAAGCCGGGAATCAATATGAGTCTCCGTAAATGGTTCTACGGCATGCTCACCCTGAGTTTTCTCCTATCATGGATACTGGCCTTGACCGGCATGCTTGCGGGCTGGGATACCCTCTTTGGAGGCGGTCTTGGAGGTAGGGCTGCGCAGGCCGTAGTGGGCTTCTCCGTTGCAAAACTAGGTGAGTTTATAACTATTCCCATCCTCCTTGTACTTCTTGGCATCTGGCTATATTGCATGAGCAGCCGCTTTGCAGATTTCATGATGGGCAAGAAGCCGGAAAGGAATCCGGACGAAGAACCCGTGGAAGAACCTCAGGTACAGGTTGCGCCTGTGACTGCGGCCGGTTTTGTGATCTCTGATACATCGGCCCCTGAAGAACCTGAGAAGGAGAAAAAGCCACGTAGGCCACTTTTCAAAAAGAAGAATCCTGAGGAGATTGCCGGTGAAGCCTCACCAGAGGAGGAGAACGGCATTAACGTGGTCACGGACGACACCCTTGATCAGGAGGTGAAAGAACCCCTGAAGCCCATTGACAACCGTCTGGACCCGCCGGATGGCCTTCCAAAGTACAAGGTCCCTTCCCTCAATATCCTTGGAGACCATCTGTATGGCCGCCATGAGGTGTCCCAGGACGAACTCAGCCGCAACAACAATAAAATCCGCGCAACCCTTGCAAGTTACCGCATCCAGGTGCGTGACGTCACTGCCATCGTAGGCCCTACGGTAACCCTCTATAAGGTTTATCCGGCTCCAGGCGTGAAGATTGCGGCCATCAAGCAGCTCCAGGAAGATATCGGCATATCCCTTAATGCAAAGGGCGTCCGTATCACCACGCTATCTGATTCAGTTGGCATTGAGGTTGCCAATGACAAAGCCTCCATTGTGCCCCTGAAGTCACTGCTCAACGACGCAGCGTTCCGTGAATCCAAGGCGGAACTCCCAGTTGCAATAGGCTACACCATTTCCCAGCAGGTAAAGGTCTTTGACCTGGCCGATGCCCCGCACCTCCTGGTCGCCGGTGCCACCAAGCAGGGTAAGTCCGTGGGCCTGAACGTCATTGTGGCATCGCTTCTGTACTCCAAGCATCCCTCGGAGCTCAAGTTTGTGTTTGTGGATCCCAAGATGGTGGAATTCTCCTCCTACGCAAACCTGCTGCACCACTATCTGGCCGTGCTTCCCAACGCCGGCAGCGAGCAGGATGAAAAAGACCATGCCATTGTGAAAAACGCCAAGGATGCGGCTGCGGTGCTCCAGTCCCTGTGCGTAGAGATGGATTCCCGCTATGAACTCCTTTCAAAGGGCCTTGTGAACAATATCAAGCTCTATAACAACAAGTGGAAGGAGCATCACCTCAGGGCCGATGAAGGTCATCACTTCCTTCCCTACATAGTAACCGTGATAGATGAGTACGCAGACCTCACCATGTCTGTTGGCGCCGGTCCTGAATCCAAGGCCCTGGCGCGCTCAATCACCACTTCCGTCATCCGTCTTGCCCAGAAGGGACGTGCCGCAGGTCTCCATGTGATCCTGGCTACACAGCGTCCTACGGTAGATGTGATCACCGGTCTTATCAAGGCCAACTTCCCCATGAGAATAGCCTTCAGGGTTACTTCACGCATAGATTCCGCCACCATCCTGGACCAGCCCGGAGCAGACAAGCTGATTGGCCGCGGAGACATGCTCCTTTACAGCGGCGTAGAGATGGAGCGTGTGCAGTGCGCATTCATCTCCAACGATGAGATTGTGGACCTTACCAATGCAGTTGGGGAGCAGATAGGCTTCCAGAAGAGTTACAATACGCCATAGTAATCAATCAAAGAGGCTCTACTTCAGACCTTCAGCGCCGTCTTGGCATGGGATATGCAAAAGCAGGTAGAGTGATGGACCAGCTTGAAGCCGCCGGCATCGTGGGCCCGCAGAACGGGGCCAAGCCGCGTGAGGTTCTTGTGAAGGACATCGCAGAACTTGAAGAAAAACTTGCACATTTCATGCAACAGCAATGAGACGCCTTGTTCTTACAGCCATATCCCTATTAGTCTGTGCGCTTTCTAACGCACAGGGGGTAAGCATCCCTCAGCTTGACCGTGCGGCCGGAAAGAGGGTCAGTTTCCACTATGAGTACAACCTTTCAAAGGACGGCGGAGCCTTTTCCAAGGTCACGGAAGGTGATGTCCTTGTAGAGGACAATGCCTACAGGCTGGATGGCCTTGGCCTCACAATTGTGTGTGACGGTGAAACCCGCTGGACCTATGACGCTTCGGCAGGGGAGGTAGTGATAGAAAGCGCAGAGCAGGATAACATCCTCACAAATCCCGCTCTCCTTATCAGTTCCTACCGCGGCTATGGCAATGCGCTTCACGTGAAAGGCGGCTCCAGGGACAGCCTGGACGTTGTCTATGACGTTGACGATGACGTAAAGGCGCGTTTTGTCCTCAAGGGCATTATCTATGATGAGCAGAAAGGAAAAAGCGACTTCACTTTTGATGTGACGTCGCTTCCTGAGAATTCTGTGATAACGGATTTACGTTAATCCTTTACACACCTTACACTGAGGGCAAGGGAGGTTTTGCTTCCGTTGCCCTTCATTATTTCAGGGTTGTCATAGAGGATGTAGCGGAACTGGGCCATATCTTCACCTGAGGCGGAGTCTGATGCCGTCCAGAAAGCTGCCATCTCTCCATAGCGACGGAATTTGTCCGTGCTTGCAGTAGTGTCAAGATAACCCACGGGCATTGCGTTGAAACCGGTTGCGTTGGTGATGTCCTGGCCGATGGCTGGTTCCCACATGCGGTTGTCAAGGAACTTTGCAGGAGCCATAAGCTCTCCGGCGTCTGTTCCAAGGGCATCCCATTCTGCAGCAGTGGGAAGGTGCCAGCCATCAGGACAGATGGTCTGCGCTTCCTCCCATGTGTAGAACTTGCCGAATACGGTGTCTACCACGCTGGAGTTCTTGTAGGAGAAGCCAAAATCAGCATCATGCATATTGAATGCCGACCACTCCTTTCCGCCGATAGTTGCGGTTGGAGCGGAACCCGTGCCAGATAGGGCATCGATAGGGTCAATGGCCTTGAATGACGTTACGATGCTTGAGTTATAAAAACCGTTTGCAAAGGCATAGCATGCAACCTGGTAGTTTCCAAGGGAGTCTATGCGGTACTTGAATTCAGGATTCTCTGTCTTTATATCCCTTGAAAGGGTATCCTTCTTTGCCGAATTCACCTGCCAGTACAGGCCGATGACCTTGGGCATTGAGCCCTTTGACGCTGATATCTGAGATGTTGCGGCATGGAAAACCAGCTCATCTCCCACGGCTACGTAAGGAACGGCCTCATTGATGGTGAGACCCTGTAGGGAAGGAGTGTTGTCTGTTGCTTCTGTTTTCTTGCAGGCGGGAAGGGAAAGGATACCGGCAAGGATAACGGTGAATATGATGGTTTTTCTCATTGTCTCAATATAATTGACGCAAATATCGTGATTTTTTTGTAATATTGCGCAAATATCATGCTATATAATTTGAGAAAAGTCCTGTCCATACTGGGTGCCATGCTGGCCATAATCTCCTGCGGTGAACGTGGCCGATATGTCCAGATTACGGGCGTTGCCCAGTCTGTGAATTACTCCGTAAAGTTCAATTTAAACGGGGTCGATGTGCCTGTGGACCAGATCAGGGACAGCGTGGATGCAATCCTCTCAAAGATTGATTATTCCCTTTCCGGGTATAACAAGGAGTCCCTCCTGTCACGTTTCAATGCCGGAGAAGTTATCAGGCCCAATGACCTTTTCATTGAGATGTACGGCATTGGATACAGCATGTGGGAACGCTCCGGAGGCGCCGTGGACTGTGCCGCCGGCCCTCTTTTCGATGCCTGGGGATTCGGCTTCCGCAGCAGTTCTTTCCCAACGGATGAGGAAATCTCCGCGCTCCTTGGAAAAATCGGCCAGAAAAATCTCCCTAAAGAGCTTCCAATTGCTCCTGACGGCACTTTGGATCCCGCATCCATGGGTTATCCCAAACTCAATTACAATGCAATTGCGCAGGGCTATACCTCAGATGTGATTGCCCGCTATCTCTATAGTCTTGGTGTGAAGGACATGCTTGTTGACATCGGAGAAATCTGGTGCGACGGCCTCAATCCCTCGGGTGAGCCTTGGGCTGTTGGAGTAGACCGTCCTTCCGGGGAAGAGCTTAAGGATGTCTGGACATCGGAGGGGAAACCTGCCGGAATCACAACCTCAGGCAACTATCGCAAATTCTTTGTCCGTGACGGGAAGAAGTACTCCCACACCATCAACCCTGTCACCGGATACCCCGTAGAGCACAGTCTTCTAAGTGCAACGGTAGTATCCAAGGTGAGTTCCGCGGAGTCCGATGCCATAGCCACCTGGTGCATGGTGGTTGGGCTTAAGAAGGCTCAGGAGATAATTCTTGGGGATTCCCGGCTTGAAGGATATCTTACTTATGCCGATGAAAACGGTGATACGAAAGAATGGATGTCTCCGGGATTCCGGCTCAGGAACTGATTACGGTTAAAACCCATACAAGCAGGCGGCTCAGGCCGTCTGTTATTGTTATAAACAGGCCTGGACACCATCCTAGGCCGGAGAGGGCTATGGTTATGACGGCAACCCACATGAGCACAGTCACTATAGGTATGGCCATGAGGTTGGTAAGGAGGAAGTGCCTGGGGAAAGTGCCGAACTTGATCCAGGCCAGGGGGCCGGTGAAGACTTGACAGGAGATTGCGATGGCGGCCATCTGCCAGATTTTCCGTATGGGGTTGAACGGGGAGCCTTCAGGGTACCACTTTTCAAGGACAGGGTAAAGGAGCACAATCCCTGCCATGGCAAGGTATGAGAGCTGGAATCCAAGGCTCCGTATGACGCCGGGATTGATCACAAGCTGGATAAGAAGTGCAAGGCACAGCACCCTGGAAGGCTTCCGGCGCCTTCCGGTGAGGGTGCATATCTCTCCAATAAGAATAAAGAGGAATGCCCTGACTATTGACGGCCCGGCTCCGGTCATGAGCGTGAACCATCCGGCAGCAGTAACCACGATGATTGCCCTGGCCCATTTTGCCGCCCGGGATTTGCCAAGGGGCAGGGTGAGCTTGTCAAATATAAGGTACAGTATGCCCATATGCAGCCCTGAGAGGGCCAGGATATGGGATGCCCCGCTGCCCCTGAACGCCTGGACGGTTTCCCGGCTGAGGCCGCTTTTATCTCCTGTGAGAAGGGCCGTGAGAAGGGGAGAGGTTACATCGGCCTGGAAAGGCATGCCTGAAATGAGGGCTTTTAGTTTCAGGGCCGATTCCAGGGCTATGCCCTCCAGGAAAGACCCTTCTCCATGAAATGGTATGGCCGATGCCGATACGAATACTCCAAGAGAGAGGAAAGCAAGCAGGAGGATGGGAGGACCGGCCTTGATGCGGCGAAGCGCCGGGCCGCAGAAAACGGGGACTGAGACTATTGGAAGGAGGATTGCAGGAAGGATCCACGGCGAGTTCTGGGAAACAACCGCCCCCACTGCCACTCCCGCTGTGAACATTACCGACAGCGCCTCTATGCTTTTCGCCTCAGCCATATGCGAAATTAGCAATTATTTCGTATATTTGCATGGATATAGTGAAAATAAAACTAAACCACAATAAACATATGATCATTCTAGTTATCAACTGCGGCAGCTCTTCCATCAAGTATCAGCTTCTGGACATGAAGAGCGACGACGTCTTTGATGTCATTGCCAAAGGTATCGCAGAGAAAATCGGCCTTCCCGCCGGTATCCTGCAGTACGCTCCCGCCGGTAAGGACAAAATTGTCACGGACATTCCCATTCCGGACCACAAAGTGGGTATGCAGCTTATCCTCGCTGCCCTCACAGATCCTAAGACCGGCGTTCTGAAGTCCCTTGAGGACATTGAGGCCGTAGGTCACCGTATAGTGCAGGGCGGTGATTTCTTCTCAGGTTCAGTCCTTGTCAACGACGACGTCCTCTCAAAGATTGAATTCTGCGCAGATTTCGCCCCGCTTCACAACCCCGCCCACCTTCTGGGTATCAGGGCCATGCAGGATGCACTTCCTACGGTCCCGCAGGTTGTAACCTTCGATACAGCATTCCACCAGACCATGCCGTCATACGCTTATATGTATGGTCTGCCCTATGAGTATTATGAAAAATACCGCGTACGCCGTTACGGCGCTCACGGCACATCCCATCAGTTTGTTGCAGGCGTAGGTGCAAAACTTTGCGGCCTGGACATCAATAACTCCAAGATCATCACATGTCACCTTGGCGCCGGCAGTTCAATCTGCGCCATCCAGAACGGCAAGTGCGTGGATACCTCCATGGGTTTCACTCCGCTCGAAGGTATGATCATGGGCACCCGCGTGGGTAACATTGACGCCAATGCAGTGCTCT
>OMQK01000007.1 GCA_900313205.1 uncultured Bacteroidales bacterium
CAAGCAGACATTGGAACAGCTTGCCATCAAGTATGGTGTAAACGAGAAAACCATACGCCGTGATCTGGAGGGGATGCGGTATGTCCAGAAGATATCCAAGTATAAGCATGTCACCATCCAGATGGATACCACCTACTGGGGGCGCAACTTCGGTTTAATGGTCATTTATGATGCTATCCGTAAGCGTGTGCTGTGGCGCAAATATGTCAGGAACGAGACAATTGCAGACTATATGGAGGGCGTCACATGGCTTGAGAAACAAGGCTTCAAGATATACGGTGTCGTTATTGATGGGATGAGTGGTCTGGCCAAGGCTCTCTATCACTATCCTGTACAGTTGTGCCAGTTCCATCAGATGCTGATAGTACGCCGCTATATTACTCAAGACCCTGATATAGAGGCTTCTAAAGTCTTATTAGACCTCGTTAATGACATCACAAAGATGGATAAAGAGAGCTTTATTGGCGCCCTGGATGAATGGTATGAGAAGTACAAGGATGTCCTCAATGAGCGTGTACAAGACAATCGAATCAAGAGAAGAACGCCGCCATTCATGCGACCCAGACTCAGGAGTGCTTACTTCAGCGTAAAGCGCAATATGTATTACTTGTGGACCTTCTACGACAAGCCAGAAACTGGGCTGCCAAACACCAATAACGCCCTCGAGGGACTATTCTCAGATCTAAAAACAAAGGTTAGAGTACACAGCGGAATCAGCAAGGAGCACCGAAAGAAGTTGCTGGACGAATACATCAAACGATACTTCTGATTGGGCACCGCCGCCGGAATAAAGCATCTCCGGCGGCTACAGACCGGGCGCTGCGGGGGGCTCCGGGAAAGGGCCCTCCTCACGCCCGGCTGTTGCCCTTGCTATCACCCGAAATGTCCACCCTCAACTTTTGAAGGGAAATCCATCACCCCAAATGTCCAGGTGACCAAATTTTTACTATCTTTGTGCTGCTACTGGGAAGAGAAATCCCCAAGGGCAAAAAGGGAAGTTCATCATTAGAGAATCTGGACATCCAGTGGCTCTCTTAAGATAGACAGGTTCCTGCCTTTTTATATAACCACAATAGCCGAGTCTGGAATCTATCGGTACAACCATTCACGCGACAAAAGAATGAAAGCGCTCAAAACAACAGCCATATTTTCAACCCTGGTGACGCTCGCTATGTTGTTCGCTTGTCAACCGGAGATCAACTCTAACGAAAGCGGAGAAGAAGGAATAGGTGGTGGGGAAGATAACTCCGTTCACGTTACCGGAATCACTCTTGACAGATCATCCGCAAACATTTTGGAAGGCGGGAGCCTGACTCTCGTCGCCACAGTCAAACCGGACAATGCCGAAAACAAGAATGTCTCCTGGTCCTCAAGCGAGTCCGCCGTAGCATCAGTCGACAATGATGGCAAAGTTACCGGTATCAAGGCCGGCAGTGCAACCGTTACGGCAAAAACGGAAGATGGAGGAAAGACGGCATCGTGCGTTATCACTGTAGAGCCAAATGAGGCTCCTTCCATAACTCTTGGGGCAGAAAACATCTCGGCCATCAGCGTGGTACTAAAAGGCAAAGCAAATCTAAAGAGTTCGGCTTCCTCTGATTTGAAGATTGGTTTCCAGTATTCTAAATCGGCCGGCATTTTACCGACAAATTCAATCACGGTTGATGCAGAAGATGCAGACGCCAATTACAATTATACAACTTCCCTCACCGGGCTGGAGCCTGGAACAACTTACTACTTCCGCAGCCTGGTCCGACAGAACGGCCAGGACGAATATGGAGAGACAAAAGAGTTCAAGACAAAAGATGTCGAATCGTTGATAGAGACATTGGATGCGTCTGATGTAGGGGCGACAAAAGCCACTCTAAACGCCAAATTGGACCTGACGGACGTGAAATATGGAAACATTACATACGGATTTTATTGGGGAACATCTGAAAGTAGTCAAAACACATACTTGAGTGGTGGGGACATTGCCAATAGCGCATATGCTACTACAATGACCGATCTATCCCATAAAACCCAGTATTGGTACAAAGCATATGTAAAACTTGATAACCAGACCTTCTCTGGAGATGTGAAGACTTTTACTACGGATTTGATCAAAGTAGAGAGCGTCTCTCTTGATAAGCCCGAATATTCGTTCAACACAATAGGGAACACTTTAACCCTGAAGGCCACCGTACTCCCTGCCGATGCAACAAATAAGAGCGTGGAATGGGTTTCCAGCAATGCAGATGTTGCAACGGTTGACCAGACCGGAAAAGTCTCAGCCGTAGGAAATGGCACAGCAACCATCACTGTTACGACAAAAGACCAAAACAAAACGGCCACCTGTGCAATAACGGTCGCCCAGCATATCACCAGCATCGGTCTTGACAAAACTGAGCTATCGCTCAACGAAGGCGAAGAAATTGTTCTCTCAGCATCTATTAAGCCAGATAATGCGGCCGAAAAAACTCTTCTCTGGAGTTCTTCAAATGAATCTGTCGCGACAGTGGATCAGACGGGTAAAATAAGAGCCATCTCTAAAGGTTCCGCCACCATCAAAGCTGAAGCTCAGGATGGAAGCGGGCAATTCAAAACCTGCTCAGTAACAGTAATTCGGTTGGTATCGTCTATTACCTTGAGCAAATCATCGATAGTGATATATACCGGCAAAATGGAAACGCTCACTGCAACTGTTAATCCCGCGGATGCAAGCAACACTGGTATTATGTGGACGAGTTCCAATACTAGTATTGCGACAGTGACATCGGCAGGAGTTGTTAAAGGAATAGCTCCAGGAAACGTCTCAATTACCGCGACAGCTAAGGACGCAAGCGGAGTTGAAGCGAGTTGCGAAGTTGAAGTACGGCAATATGTTACCTCTATCACCCTTGACAAGACATCTCTTTCGTTAGAGGTTGGCGATGAAATCACGCTTTCTGTTACAAGCATTCTCCCGGACAATGCCAATGACAAGAGTTACACATGGTCATCTGTTAATGAAAATGCCTCTGTGGACAATAACGGTAAAGTAACAGCAAAGTCCAAAGGTATTGGAGAAATCAAGGCGACAGCAAATGACGGTAGCGGTGTTTTCGCATCTTGCTCTATTGTGATAAATAAAATTGATGTCCCTCAGGCTGTTGACATGGGTACTGTGGTAAATGGAAAGAAAATCAAATGGGCTTCATTTAATATCGGGGCATCATCACCTGAAGAGTATGGTAGTTTCTATGCATGGGGCGAAACGGAGCCTAAGGACTCTTATGATTGGTCCACATACAAGTTCAGCACTAATTCTTCCGCCTCATTCTCAAAATACAACACAGACAGTTCTTATGGCACTGTTGATAACAAGACTGTCCTTGACCCGGAGGATGATGTGGCCCACGTAAAACTTGGCGGCAAGTGGAGAATGCCCACAGAAGCGGAATGGCAAGCACTCCGCGACAAATGCACATGGACCTGGATAAATCAGAATGGCGTAAACGGTCGATTGGTAACCGCGCCCAACGGCAATAGTATCTTTTTACCCGCCGCTGGCAAATATAACGGCAAATATCACCAATTTGTTGGAGAGGGTTACTACTGGTCTTCTTCCCTCTGTACCGGCAACGGAGGGCCTGGTGCCGCTTGGTATATGGGCTTCGATTCCAGCGAAGCTGGCAGGTGTACCATCATATACCGCTACAACGGATGCACAATCCGTCCAGTTTCAAATTAATGCTAACGTGACTATTGAAATCATTATGAAACACAAACTCTTACTATTCCTAATCGTCCCACTTCTGCTGGCGGTTTCCTGTGAGAAGGATCCAGCTTCGGAGAATAACGCAGAAAATAACACAGAAAACAATACCGAGAACGAAAACGGTAATGGAAATGAATCTGGCGGAAAGACTCAGACCGTTATAGACCTTCAAGGTTCCGCTCAAAAAGGACAATTGGTAAAGGGGTCTCAAGTAACCGCGTTCGCCCTAAATGACCAACTCCTTTCTCTCGGGACAAGTTATCCAGCTGCCATCAGTAATGATCTTGGTTCTTTTAAGGTAAGCGCTGTTACAGAGGCGAACTATCTTGAATTGAGGGCTGAGGGTTATTATTTTGTTGAAAATACCGGGGAACTTGCTTCAAACCCTATCTATCTTCAAGCAATAGTTGAGTCAAAAGATAAAAATGCGAATATAAACCTGTTGACCACTCTTACTGTGTCTCGCATCAAACACCTGGTTGCATCTGGCAGTAGCTTTGCAGAAGCTAAAAGTCAAGCACAAAATGAGATTCTTAAAGCGCTCAGCAAAGGGGCATATTCATCCGCCACTACCGACTTTGATGATATGGATATCTCAAAGAATTCTGATGCTAATGCCCTATTGCTCGCACTATCTTGCTTGCTTCAGGAAGGTCGTAGTACTGCACAAGTTATGGAACTTGTCTCCGAGATATCTGCAGACTTCGAGATAACAGGAACGGTTTCCGACCCCCTTGTCAAGAAGTTGTATGCGAACAAGGATAGCATTGATATCCTGGCCATTATCAAAAATATGAAGAATTTCTATGCGAACAAGGGGATCAGCGATTATTCCATACCAGCATTTTATAAGTTTGTCAACGACTCATATGCCAATTCCTTTGTCGTTTTAAACACCAATGATTTCAAGACAGACGAATGGAGCAACACACTAACGACTAATCGCCTATCAAAAGATGGCATAGCATTCGATTTGTTCTTCTTGTCTCCCAAGGAAGTATTCTTCCATTCCGTTGATGCTGAAGGTAAAAACGCCTCATATGATTGGGTCCAAGTTTCGATTGAAGCATATGAGGGAATCGCCTATGTAGCACATTTTAGCGTTAAGGCAAATCCTGACATTTGGAGGTATGCCTATATCAATCTTACAGATTCAAATGGCTCTATCCTTCAGTCTTTATGTATTGACCAAGATACCGGCCTTCAAGTAATCAATATCCCTAACACGATATTATTACCCGGCAACGAATCCACAACGAAGAGTTCTATCATCGACCAGCTTACTTATGACCCTATCCCTGCCGGCACTGACGTCTTGGTAAATGGTAAGACTTATACTATCCCTGACTCACGCCAGATAGCGGTTCCTATGGCAAACAATTATTTCATTGGGTATCCCGCAAATCGAGTCAATTCGACAGGTGGGTATTATTTTGAAGTAGATTATCCTACCAAGGTATATGATGACTTTTTTGCATACTATTGCTATCTAGAAAATGTCGAGAAGAATCCAGTAGAGGCCATATTATGGAACTTTACAGGGAGGTTTTGTATTGCTAGTGACAATGACTTTTATATGCTTCGCCTTACGGCAAATAATGGAGCACAAATCGCAGGTCTTCGTAGATATGACCCTATAAAGACATATACCATTCACGATACCGGTTATTATCCAGGCGCACATACCAATACGGTCGAATTATATGATATAGAGGATGATAACGAGGTCGCATTTTCGTTACCACCTCAAACTCTTACCCATCTCACGTTGGAGGTTTATGACAAGAATTATCAACTTCTTGCGACAAAAGAGATGTCTAGAACAATATCTATTGAAGTGGGGCAATTGATTAGAACAAGGATAGCCTTCTGATTGACTCGTTATAAAGGTGACTCGCTTGGGTCACCTTTTTCGCATATATGGTCACATAATTTGCAAGTTTTTGGATAGTTTGCTCTTGTTCATAGAGGTGGGCGATCGTATTCAAATCCTTCCCCACCCCCTATAAACAAAAAACCATCACAAGTGGTTGTGACGGGTATATAGAGAGTTTTGTCTGTGAGATTGATCGTAGTCAATCAAGACATATGTTTTGTTGGTGTGGTAGCGGGAGTGGGTCACCTGCCCGCACACACGATCATCTCTATATCCGAGACTGCCCTGTGAGGCGGTTTTTTTGTTTTATACCATCTCCCTCGTCAGCCCCATCTGGCGTTTTCCCCCGTTGGTGTTGCGTAACCGCCTGTCTTTCAGTGTTTTATGAAATGTTTTACCATTACCGGTAATAGTAAAACTTGTCACAACTCGCTATGTTTCAGCCACTTACGCCCCACCCAATTGTTGCCGGGAGCAGAACTTTGCCGTGTTTGCACTCAGAATGCCCACAATGGCGTTTTCAGTGCCGACACGGCAACATTTTTGGCGTTTTGGGCCGATTTCATTGCCGTGTTAGCGTCAAAATCGGCCTTATACGCCTTCTGGCTGCAAACACGGCAACAGAAAAAGTTGTGCGTGTGCCGGGGATTTCGTATTTTTGGAAAAACTCTGATATGGAAGTCACCCGGCTGCTGGACATACACACCCGCGAGGAACTTTATCGCTGGTACAAGGAGAACCACGCCACTGTTCCGGACTTTTGGCTACGCATCAATAGGGCGGCAGCCGATTGCCCCGGCGTCGTCCGGTACGTGGATGCCGTGGAGGTTGCCCTGTGCTTTGGCTGGATAGACAGCACCATGAAGCGCATCGACGACGGCAAGCCCATCCAGCATTTTACCCCGCGCCGGCGAGGCAGCAACTGGTGTGAGCAGAACCTGGAGCGCTGCCGCCGGCTGGTAAGGCTTGGCGAGATGACCGCCGCAGGACTTGCCGTGGCACCGGACATCGACCCGGGGCGCTTTGTCTTTGAGGATTGGGTTCTGGACGCCATCAAGGCCAATCGGCAGGCATGGAAAAACTTCAAGACTTTCCCGGAGAACTACCGCCGAATTAAGGTGGACCGTATTCAGCACTACATGCATACTAATTGGCCCGAATATGCGCAGAAAACCCTGCAGAAGTTCATCCAGGACTGCCACGACGGTATAATCCAGCCCGGCTGGAACGACTTTGGAAGATTGGAGGAATAACACCTATGGCAAGCAATTCTGACTTTGTACAATACATCGTGGACCAGTGCTCCGGCGCCGGGGAGATTGCCGTGCGCAAGATGATGGGAGATTACTGCATCTACTGTGATGGTATCATCTTCGGGCTCATCTGTGACAACAATCTGTATATCAAGGAGACTGATGCCGGAAGGGCGGTCCTCAAGGAGGAGGTCCTCCGGCAGCCGTACCCGGGCGCAAAGCACCATTTCTACATTGAAGATGTGGATGATAGGGACTATCTGGAAGCCATTATACGGGTTACTATGCCCCAGCTTTTAAAGCCCTCCGCCGTGAGGAACAAGCGGGTCAAAATGAAAAAGCAGTATCCGTCGTCTCTGGACGATGTCATTGTTCCCAATCTGGTCTGCTCACAGGAGCTCCGCGCCTTCTTTGAGGAGCACCTGGGAAAGGACTTCCGCTACAAGGTTAAATTCCAGGGCTGGCTCCGCGACAACGCCGGCCTCACCTTCCGCGACGCCATCAAGGCGTATAAGGAACTGTAACTGCGGGAGACGTCCCAAAATTCTGCAGGTTACCAGCAAAAAAGGCTGATTTTGCAGGAGACGTCCCATTTTTCGGGACGTCTCCTGCAGTAGCGGGCCGCTTTGTGTCCATTCTGACAGCCGAACTGCGGTAGGCGGTCCAAATAAATGCCGGCCTACCGCAAAAACACCCCTAATTTGCGGTAGGTGGTCCACTTTTTTGCAGACCTACCGCACTTGAAAGGCAGGAGATGCCCGGTCGGGGCCGGGCATGACGAAGTTGGACCAGGTCCACTTGGATCTATTCATCCGGCGGTGGGACGTAAGTGGTTGTGACTCAATGAGTTGCAAACTATTCTACCATTAAAAGTTCTACCAGAAAAGTCTACAAAACGCTGATAATCAGCGCGTTACTCGCCACCACCCAGGGAGAAACAAAGATGGGGGCGAAGAGGGGTGTGGTGAAAGCCACCACAAGAAATATCTCGCACGGGGTTATATTTGCAAAAAGTAATGACACTATGAAACGTTTTGCAATTTTGGCGCTGGTGATGATGCTGCCACTGGCGCTCCCGGCTCAGGAGAACAGCAACCTTGGGAAGAAATACGGCAATTACGAGATCAGGTACGGCAAGGGAAAATGGACCGATGAGGCCCCTGTGACCGCCATATATAACAACGCCACGGGCGCGTGGGTGACCTCCCAAAAGATTAACAAAAAGACCGGAGACATATTCTTCCTTCCCAACACAGACGTAGAATTCATTGAAGGCGAAAGGTATGTTCCCCAGGCTCAGGGACTGGTGGAGATTGGAAACGCCTTCTCCTGGAACAAGAGCATCGAGTACCCCCAGGGAAAGTGGCTATGCAAGGAGCACTGCGGGGTGTACAGGATTGAAAATGACCAGCTTGTCCCCATCGTGGAGTCCGGAATGGAGCTGGAGTATGCCGAGGTTTGGGGCGCACGCTACCTTAGAATACTCGTGATACCGGAGCACGCTCTCATCATTGCGTCTTACCATCCCAAGGACAAGGAAATCTACCACAAGAAGAGTTATTCAATCTTCAACATGAACGGCAAGCGCCTCTACGACAACCTGCTGGATTTCAATCTGAAGGACGGGCCCACCGTCCACATCCAGCTTGAGGACGGCAGCTGGCATTTCCTGGACCAGGCCGATGGACATATGCTGGACTAACAATCCAAATCCGCCATTAATGGCCAATTATGCAGGATTTGCCTTTGTCAAAAACTCCATTCCTGCATTTTTGGCCATTTTTTCTTAAATTTGTATCGATCACATAATTAGCATATGGACCAGCAGGAAACAGATTTCCAGATGCGTGAACAGATGCGCATCAATCAGGAAATAGAGCAACAACGTATAAATCAGGAATTTATGTTTGCCGATAAATCAAGAGCCCGGAACGGCTGGATAGTGGTGGTGATATTTGCACTCATCGTGGCCGGAATACTTGTATGGTGGACGGCATCGGCCCAATTGCCGCCGGTACAAATCGAGGGCTACAGCGCCACCGCCCAGGACCCGCCGTATGCCGATGCAGAGGTCTGGCGCTGCGCGCTGAAATCGGCCGATGCAAACCAGGACGGCGTGCTCTCGAAGGAAGAGGAAGAGGCCCTCACGGAGCTCAACCTCACCTCCTACCGCATCCATATGTTCACCGTCAAAAGCTACGAAGACCTGAAACGTTTCCCCCACCTGAAAAAGGTCTGGCTTGGAGAAACGCAGCTGGCCGATGTTGACCTCCGCGCCAACTATGAGCTGGAACTTGTATGCGTCCAGAGCGATGAAACCAAAACCATCACCCTTGCCGTTGGCTGCTACCCGCAGCTCATCACCCCCACGCGGGAAGGAGAACTTACCATCCGGCGCCGCTACAGTGAAAACAACCCCAACAACATTTGGTACAAATGAAACGGATAATCGTATTACTGGTCCTGCTGTCACTGGCCATCACCGCCAATGCCCAAAGGGTTACCGGACAGTTTGGAGCGTATTACCAGAACGGACCGCTGAACGAGGCCACCTGCCATCATATAGGCGCGCAGCTTGGGGTGTCGTTTGATCCGTTCTTCCCTTGGCCTTTTTATCTTGAGACTGGCATCAACGCTGCGCTTTACGGCAAACTGAAAGGCGCTCCAGACAATCAGAGGTTCGAGATTCCCGTCAACCTTACCTGGCAATGGGAGCCGTCACCGTACTTCAGCATCGGCCCATATGCAGGAGTGAACGCTGCCCTGAACATCATCCTTGAAGGAGGCAAGACCTTCTTCACCTGGGGCTGGCAGGCCGGCATAAGCATCAGGCCTTCGATGTTTTACATCAACATCGCTTACCACAGGGACCTCCTTCCTTTTGCAGATACCCCTGACTTTGTAAAAGGCATACGCGGAACCATCGGCGTCTGCTTTTAATCAATCACGCACATGAGAAAACTCATCCTGATACTGGCGGCCCTTGTCTGCATATCGGCACAGGCCCAAAACCTTAAAAAGACCTTCACCGGCACCGCGCAGGGGTTCACTGGCATCCCCACGTACCAGGAAGGCAAAGACTTTTACGTGAATCCTTATCCCGGCGGACAGAGCGGAGACCTTGTCATTGTAAAGCTGGCCGATAATACCTTCCGCATCTGGGACAACCTCACAAAAACATGGTTCACGGAGCCAATGGAGAACGTCAGTGTCTGCCTCTTTATGAACCCAAATATGTTCTTTGTGGGCAAGACAAACGACCGCTGCGGAATCTACTTTGCAGACATCCTGGACGGTTTCAAGGCCGAGGATAAACAACTGATGTTCACGGACTGGCGCTTCCACCAGAACGGCAACGGGGAACTGGACTGCATGCTGTTTGCCCTTGGCGGGAAGTGGGGCGTAATGGGGCCGAACGGCCATTTCCTTGTGCCAACACGCTATGATAAGCCGGAGGAAGCCCATGCGGCCCTCAAGGAGCGCGCAAAGGCCGAAAAGCCCCTTGGGATGAGCGAAATGGACTTCCTGGTACAGGAATTCCGGCGTCTCAGGAAAGAGGGAGTGTTTGACTGCGTTCATCTGGACTGGCAATGGTACGACCCCGTGAACGGAACACTCTTCTACACCATTGAGGAACTGCCCTGGGCCGGGCCCTACATTCGTTTTATAGGCAACTTTGACTATATCCCGGATACAGAACCGGAGGTGGTAGTAGATGGTGATGAAGAATATGAAGACGAGGAAGAGCCGGTCGTAGAAACCTCACGTGAAGTCCTGTACCGTATATGCCTTGGCATTGAAGACGATGTTCTTTCCTTCATCATAAACCCTGCCTCTTACCATGGGAAAATGCTGCCGCTGTCATTTGATGTCCTTGGGGCCCTTACCTATGATCCCGTTCCTATTGAGGATACGGAAGGAGACCTGTTTTATGGCTTCAAACTTAAGGATTACGGCGTGAGCTATGAAGGTATGAGACTCAACAAGGACGGAAGTTTCCAGAATGGTTACTTTATCATTCATGGTTACGAACGCGGTCCCGTAAATCCCTTATATGAATCTGTCCCGTCCAACTGGCGTTACGTGGATTTCCTGCTCCATTATGTGGCCTCCCAAAAGAATATCGGAAAGGATCCCACGGAAGAGGAAGCCCTGGAGGAATTCCGCAAAAGGCTCTGCACAGACTACTACAACGACAGATTCAGCATATGGAACACATTCGCAGAGAACGGTACAATCAAGGTTTTTGTGGAACCTTTAATTACGCTGGAGATTCCCACCACCCGCGCAAATGCGGCCAAGTTTGTGAAAGACTATGAGAAGTATCATAGCGACAGGTACAAGTTTGACACAAAGATTGAGCGGGCTGTCAGGGACGATGGAGAAGTTTACGTTACCTATTTGAGAATTGCTTCCCCCAGCGGGGCTGTTTTAGAGTATTTTGGCGAATGAAAAAGATAATTACCATATTGATGCTTTGTGCCGTGGGCACGGCGGCGCATGCCCAGAGCGCCATCGGCCAGCTGGAACGTATGACGGGAAGTTCCATCTCCCGCTATCATAACAATGAGTCTTACAGGGCCAGCGCCAGTTCGGGGTTTGACACTGGTGGATTCGTTGGTGGAGTAGACGCTTATGCCGATCATCGGTCGGCGGTTTGGGCCGAGCGAAAAGCTGCTCAGGAGGCAGCCAGGGCAAAGGCACGGAACAAAGTGACGTACCACCGCACCAGCCACTATAAACTTAAGGATGTCAAGCCCATAGACCCCAAGGCCGGAAAATCCCTCCCAGCAAATTTGGGTGCCACCGGAGACCTCTCCGTATACGCCAAATACGACAAAAAGGGCAACGCCACCTACGGCATATGGAACTCGGCCAAAAGCAAGTGGCAGTACAAGCCGCAGTACAGCGCCCTGGAAATTGTGGGGCCGCACGCCGCAGCCGCAACGCTCAAAGGCAAGGTTGGCATCATTGACCCCGCCACCGGAAAGCCCACCACGGACTTCACCTTTGACAAGTACAAGGGCTTCCACTACCCTGAGAGCGCGCTCAACACCATTATCGGCCTTGGCAACACTTCCCCGGAAGGCAACGTCACCTGGCGCCTTTTTGAGGCCGATGCAAACGGCAATTACGTCCAGGTGGGACCGGAAATGTCGGGCTTTTCCTGCATAGAGGATGGTACCGGCTACAAGGCCGTATATCGCGTCAAGGACAGCCAGAAAGTGGGTATGATGGACGAACTCGGAAAGGAGGTTCTTCCCCCTGTCTTTGACGGGCTCAAGTACCTGGAATTTACGGCCGATGACGCCTCCTGCTACCAGTCCCGTATGATTGACGCCAAGGGCAACAGCAAGTACGGAATTGTGGACGAGAACGGCCGCATCCTTGTGCCCAGCATCTACGACAAAGTGAGCGCCCCGGAGCACGGAAAATATGGCATAGAGGTGGTTCAGGGCAGCAAAATCGGCTGGTACGGAACAGACGGGCAGGAAATTTTCCCCGCCGCTTATGACACCCTGCAGATGGAGCATTTCTGGGACGGGAACAAGCATCGCGCTTATTTCCACGGCTCCTTTATTGACGAAAACGGCACAGCCTGGCACGCGCTCTACGACACCCAGGGCAACCGGCTCACCGAGCTTACGAATTCCCGGCCATCGGAGGACTCCATCCGTGACCTTGCACCTCAACTTGAAGAATACAGAATCTACTGATCATGAACGCCATACTTTCACTTTTTCTCTTTCTGATGCCCCTTCAGGCAACCTCCCCGGAGGAGATGTACAAAGACTATATTACCCCGGAAGTCCAGGCAGTGCTGGATGAGGCGGATCGCATTGCGGAGGAGTCCAGGGAGGCCGAAGAATCGGCCCGGAATAAAAAGACACTGGCGCTTGTTTTCTCACTGGCGGTGGGGCTGATTCCGGTGGTGCATATCGGCCTTAAAATCCTGAAGGGGAAAACCTGGGAGGCCAACCCCATCGGCACTTTGGCAAGCCTTGGCATTGCCCTGGTGGGCGGTGCGGCGCTGTTTGCCATCAACTTTGGCGTCCTGATGCTCAAGATAAAGATGGGAGACGCGTTCAACACCACCCTGGCGTTCCTGCTGGTGGTGGCAATTATTGTGGGAGCCGTATATCTTATGAAGAAAAAGGGCTAACCCTTGATGTAGGAAAGAATCAGTTCCACGGCCTTATCCTCCGAGAGGGTGTCCATGTTGAGGACAAGCTGGTAATTGCGGAGGTCGTAGCGGCTGACACCGGCGAAGTTCTTGATGTAGGTGTTGCGGTCCTTATCGATCTTATCGATGAGGATGCCCGCCTGCTCCGGGGTGAGGTTCTGCTTGCGGGAGACGCGCTCAATGCGGTGCTCACGGGATGCGGTGATGAAGATGTCCAGTTTGTTGGGGCAGTCCCTGAGGACAAAGAAACCGGAACGGCCGGCGATGACGCAGGAACCCTCTGCGGCAATTGCCTTAAGAATCTCAGACTCTGCCTTGAAGATATCGGCCGATGAAACATCAGGACGGAATTCAGCCACATATTTGTCATCGTAGCCGGTGAGGAGGGACATCTTGGGGACGGGCGCCACCATCTGGAGGAAGTCCGATATCCAGGTCTTTTTCTCTCCCTTGAGTTTTTCAATGCCGGAGACGGTGAGATTGAAGCGCTTCATGAGCTCATGGACAAGCTCTTTGTCCGAGTAGCGGACATCAAGTGCCTCTGCGAGTTTACGGCCCACGGTGCGTCCTCCGGAGCCAAGCTCACGGCTGATGGTTATGACAAATTTCTCTGATGTGTTCATGGTTGTGGTTATTTTCAGTCCAAAGGTAAGAATTTTTGCCGATAATTAAAAATGCCTATCTTTGCAAAAGTTAGTAGAGTATTATGGCAAACGGAAAAATTAACGGCTGGCTGGCCCTGAGTCCACTTTTGGTATTCATGGCAGTATACGTGGCGGGAGCTATCCTGGCAGGAGATTTCTATAAGGTTCCCGTGGCTGCGGCCTTCATCATTGCCACCGCTTACGCCATGCTCATCACCCGCGGCGTGCAGAGGACCGACGAAAAAATTGCCATCTTCTCTTCCGGCGCCGGAAACAGGAACGTCCTCCTGATGATATGGATCTTTGTGCTGGCAGGGGCTTTTGCCTCAACCGCCAAGGACATCGGCGCCATTGACGCTACCGTGAACGCTACCCTGAGCATCCTTCCCGGAAACCTCCTTTATGCCGGTCTTTTCCTTGCCGCCTGCTTTGTCTCTATGGCCGTGGGAACGTCCGTAGGCACTATTGTGGCACTTGTTCCAATTGCATCCGGCATTGCCGACGGAACAGGCTCAAGCGTCCCTCTCATCACCGGAATTATAGTTGGCGGAGCTTTCTTCGGAGACAACCTCTCGTTTATATCTGACACCACCGTTGCAGCCACAAAAACCCAGGGCTGCTCCATGCAGGACAAGTTCAAGGTGAACCTGTGGATCGCGGCCCCTGCGGCAATCATAGTGGCCATTCTGTATGTGTTCCTTGGCTGCGGAATTACCGCGTCACCTGAGGTTTTAGGGGCCGATTGGTACCTCATGCTCCCCTACCTCCTTGTGATAGTGCTTGCCATAATGGGAGTGAACGTTGTCACTGTGCTTGCAATAGGCATTGGTGTTAACGGAATAATCGGCTGGATAACAGGCGCTTACAACTTTGTAGGATGGCTCACGGCCATAGGCTCCGGCATTGGCGGAATGGGAGAACTCATCATAGTTTCCCTCCTTGCCGGCGGCATGCTGGAAATCATCCGATACAACGGCGGCCTTGAGTTCATCATCGGAAAGTTAACCCGCCGCATCAAAGGCCCCCGCGGAGCCAGCGCATCCATTGCCGCACTAGTGTCCCTGGTGAACATCTGCACGGCCAACAACACCATAGCAATCATAACCGTAGGCCCTCTGGCAAAGGATATTTCCGCACGCTTCGGCCTGGATCCAAGGAAAACCGCATCCATCCTGGACACCTTCTCCTGCCTTGTCCAGGGCATCCTCCCCTATGGCGCCCAGATGCTTATGGCAAGCGGCCTGGCGGGGGTATCGGCCCTGTCCATCATCGGCACTCTCTACTATCCCTTTGCCCTTGGCATCATGGCCTGCCTTTCCATCCTTTTCCGCTTCCCCCGGCTCAAGAGCTGAATTTGGCACTATTTGTGCAAATTTTTGGCTACTTTTGTAATATGTATAGAGGATTCAGAAAAGTAGCATTGGCTGCAGCGCTTGTTGTGGCCGCCGGAACTGCGGCAGCGCAAACCGCCGCATGGCAGCAGAGCATCACCCAATATATCGAGAGCCAGATAAGCAACGGTCCCCTGAAAGGGGCTGTGGTGGGGGTGTGCGCCGTGGAGATTGCCGGTCAGGCCGGCAATGACGGGAGCAAGGCCGTGCTGGCCTACAACGCCTCAACACGTATGGTGCCGGCGTCAAACATGAAGCTTGTCACAACCGGTGCGGCGCTGAGGGCATTCGGGCCGGAGTACCGCTTCAAAACGGAAATTGGCTATACTGGAAGCATCGACAAAGACGGAACGCTGAACGGAGACGTGTACATCATAGGCGGCGGAGACCCCACAATTGGCGCCGCAGACACCACCGCATATAAGGCCGATGCCCTTTTCTGGAAGTGGAAAACCATCCTTTCCAGCGCAGGGATCAGGCGCATCAACGGCAACATTCTAGGGGACGGAAGCGCCTGGGAAGGCGGCCTGGAGCACCCCGGATGGGAGTATGCCGATACCTGGACCTACTACGGAACCGGCTCCAGCGCCCTCTGCTTCTATGAAAACACCATAGACCTCCAGGTTAGTGCCGGAGCGGAACCCGGAGCCCCGGTGAATATGACCCAGACATACCCGGATACCCCTTGGCTGCATCTTGAGAATCAGGCTGTGACAGGCCCTGCCGGAACTGGGAACAGCCTATATCTTCAAACCTCAGACAAAAGCACCGAGGCCACCCTTACGGGCACTTTCGCCGTAGACCGGCGGCCAAAGAGGGAGCAGGCTTCAAACAAATACGGAGCCCTCACCTGCGCCCATGAGTTTTACAAGAACCTGAAGGCAACAGGATGGGAGGTGACAGGGACGTACGGGACCCCCGATCAGGCAGGGCGTGACGGGGTTGTGAAAATCGGCCATACGGAGTCCCCTACACTTGCTCAGATATGCCGTAAAACCAATGTGGACAGCGATAATTTCTATGCCGAATCCCTGCTTCGCGCAATGGGAGAGGCCGCAACGGGGATAGCCGTTTATGACAGCTGCCTTGTTGCCATCAACGAGGTCCTGGAAGATATAGTTCCCGGCACCGCAAACGGCATTGTCCAGAAGGACGGCAGCGGCCTCTCAAGGGCTTCTTCCGTAACCCCGGAGTGGATGGCCAATTATCTTGCCGCAATGAGCGGGAACAAGGCCTTTGTGGAATCCCTTCCCCGCCCGGGAGAAGGCACGCTGAATACCATTAAGAACCTCACGCCCTGGAAGTTCCGCATCAAGAGCGGCTCCATGGAAGGCACGCTCTGCTACTCCGGGTATGTCCTTGACGAAGCCGGAAATCCCCGCATCAGTTTTGCCATCCTCACCAACAATGCGGCGGCAAAGGCCTCACAAGTGAGGCCCGCCCTGGAAGGCCTCATACAATTAATCGGCAAAAATTGATTATATTTGTGAGATTTCTCGACTTCGCTCGAAATGACAGAAGGAGAATGCTCGAAATGACAAGAAGAATCATCATAGCCCTCTGCGTTCTGGCGGCCCTTACCTCCTGCAAAAGTGCAGGGCGGTTCCAGGAGGCTGCCCAGGAGCTTTTCCGCGGAGAGGTGGTGGCCCGCGCAGGAGACCATAAGCTTCATCGCGGGGAACTGGAGAAGTTCATCCCCGCCGGCGTCTCCCCGGAAGACAGCGCAAACCTTGCCGCCCGCTACATCAAGGCCTGGGCGGAAGACCTCCTTCTGGTGGATATGGCCGAGGCCCAGTTATCGGCCTCCGAAAAAGACGTCTCAAAAGAGCTTGAGCAGTACCGGAGGTCTCTCCTGAAGTACCGCTATGAGCAGCTCTACATAAACCAGAGGCTGGATACCCTTGTGACGGATGCGGAGATTGAGGAATATTACGCCGGCCACGCTGCCAGCTTCACCCTTGAGCGCCCCGTCATCAAGGCCCGCTACCTCATCATCCCGTCGGACTCCCGCCTCCTGAAGAGGATCAAGTCCCTGATGTCATCGCAGGACGACACTGAGGTAACTGAGGCAGAGCAGCTTGCATATACATCGGCCATAAAGTATGCCGATATGTCCGACACCTGGATGGACGCCATCACCCTTGGCCAGGAGCTGAGCGTAGACTACAAAATCCTCCTGTCCTCCATCAAGAACGGCTTCTCGGAGATCAAGGACGATTCCGGAAATCTCCATCTGGCATATATTGTGGACATGATTCCCGCCGGCAAGACGGCCCCGCTGGAGTACTGCCGCGAGCGCATCAGTGACCTTGTGCTCAGCGCCCGCCGCCATGACCTCCAGCTGGCCCTTGAGGAAAGCCTCCTGGAAGACGCCCGCAAGAATAATAAATTTGTAACTTACTGATTATGAAACATATCTTCATCTTCTCCCTTTGCCTTCTTACGTGTGTGAGCGTAAGCGCCCAGAAATACAAGGGCATTGTGGACAAAACGGTGGCAACAGTTGGCGGAGAAGTAATCCTGCTCTCAGATGTTGAGGCAGAGGTCCAGCAGATGCGCGCCGGCGGCTCTTCGTCCGACAAAGACATGCGCTGCGAGATCCTTCAGAACATGATGGAATCCAAGCTCTTCCTCATGCAGTCACGCCTTGACTCCCTTACCGTGAACAATGACATGGTGGAGGGCAACCTCACCCAGAGGATAGACTGGTTCCGCACCCAGCTTGGAGGAGACGAGGAAATGGAGAAATACTTTGGAAAGCCCCTCTACAAGCTTCGTCAGGAATGGCGCAAGACCCTTGAGGAGCAGAGTCTCACGGAGCAGGAGAGGTATCAGGTCGCAGACCGCATTCCGGAGGTCACCCCCTTTGACGTACAGGAATTCCTGGACAGCACAGCCAAGGAAGACCTTCCCGTGGTGCCGGTGAAATATCAGCTGAGCCAGATCTGCATCTACCCTGACCGCGAGGCCGCAGCCGTTTCCGTGAAGGAGAAGCTTCTGAATCTCCGCGAAAGGATTATCGGCGGTGAAAAATTCGCAACCCTAGCCCGCATTTACTCCGAGGACCCCGGCAGCGCCCGCCGCGGCGGTGAACTTGGACTGGCCTCAAAGTCCATTTTCTGGCCTGCTTTCTCTGATGCAGCCATGGCCCTGAGGCCCGGAACCGTTTCCCAGATTGTCGAGACCCCGGACGGCTATCACATCATCGAGGTCCTGGAAAAGAAAGGAGACATGTTCAACGCCCGTCATATACTCCTCAAGCCCCAGTATACATCGGCCGACAGAGACAATGCCTTCAAGAAACTGGACAGCATCAAGACTGAAATCATGGCCGATAACATCAAGTTCGAGCTTGCCGCGCGCTTCTTCTCCGAGGATCCAGCTTCCCGCACCAACGGCGGCCAGATGGCCGATCCCTCAACCGGCAGCGCCTACTTTGAGATTGACCAGCTCAAGCCGGCCGATTACGCCGCCATCAAGGACCTCAAGCCCGGAGAGATTTCAGAGCCTGTGGAATCCCTTGACAACGAGGGCTATCTCCAGGGCCGTCAGGGCAACCTTGTGTACAAGATCATCCGCGTGGACAAGATTATCCCGGCCCATACCGCCAGCTTCGAAAACGACTACACCCAGATTCTGGAGGGCGTGAGGCAGAAAAAGCAGATGGAGGCCGTTGACGCTTTCCTGGAAGAAAAGATCAAGAGCACCTACATCATCATAGACCCTCTTTTCAAGGAGTGCGAATTCTCCCGTGAGAGCTGGAATGCCAGGAAATAGTGACCCCAAGGACCCTTCATAGGCATCTGATTGCTCTGGCGCTGTCCTTTGTGGCGGGGTCATCGGCCCTTATGGCGCAGGACAAAGTCCTTCTGATAAAGGCCGAAAGCGCCCAGCTTCTGGAAATTGACGGGGAAAGCTACAGGAAGGTGACCGGGCCTGCCAAATTCCTTCACAACGACACCTACCTCCTCTGCGACACAGCATATTGGAACATCAACACCAATATCATAGACGCAATGGGGCACGTGCGCATTATCCAGGACCGCACAACCCTTTCCAGCAACACTCTCCAATATGTGGTGGACCAGGACCTTGCGCGTTTCCGCGGAGACCTTGTTCAGCTTGAAGACCAGGACAAGAATACGCTTCGCACCAAATACCTTGACTACAACACCAAGGACTCCGTGGCGGTGTTCCAGGACGGCGGCGCCATGCGTGACAAGGACGGCCAGGTGATAGAGAGCCTCTACGGCACCTATGATTCCAAGGCCAAACTCTTTGTGTTCAACGACCAGGTGAACATGTACATGGACACCACGTTCATAAAGACATCCCGCCTGGAGTACCGCAGCGACCTTTCAACCGCATGGTTCGGCTTTGGGACGGACATGTGGCAGGACGACAAAATGCTCAGTGCCGATGACGGCTGGTACAACCGAAAGGATGAGCTTTTCATGTTCAGGAAGAAGGTTCACACCCTCACAAAGGAGAAGGAGACGTGGTCCGATTCCGCGTACTATTACAGGGCCGTCAATGACGTAGAACTTCTTGGAAAGGTAGAGGTGATGGATACCGTCCAGAACATGTACATCCTTGCCGGATATCTGCAGTGGACGGATTCCCTGGAGAGAGCCACCCTCACGCGGGACCCCGCAATAATGTCCGTGACGGAAGAGGAAGGGCAGTTGCCGGACTCCCTCTATCTTGGGGCCGATACCCTCATCTACCGGGCGTACAAGAAATATGAGATTCCGGAGCCTTGGATAAAGGACTCTGAAAAAAGGCTGGCCGATA
>OMQK01000234.1 GCA_900313205.1 uncultured Bacteroidales bacterium
CAGGGGCTTGATAAAGAACAGGCACACGCATGAGATAAGGGCTCCCATCACAAAGCTTGCGATGGCGATTCCTCCCTGCAGGCGGGTCAGTTCTATGCGCGTTTTCTCGGACATAAGGCAGTCAATTACTCTTCGACGTCACGTACAAGGAAAGCAAAGATGAAAGGATCGTGACCGGTGTCATCAAAACCTGCGGTTCTGGTCTGGCAAGTGAGAACACCATTCTCGATGTGGGCTTCGCTCATGCCGTCCACAGAAGGATTGTACTGGTTGCCGCCGCCGCAGAAAGGAACATCAGCAGTAATGCCGGAGGGCAGGTTGTCCAGACTGCATTCCCATGCAGAATCACGGTAAGCATAAGTGCAACCGGAATACATCATGTGGAGGAACACCCAGTGTTCAAACTCCACGAAGAACGAGTCATAACCCCAGCGAAGGTAATTGTTCTCGGAAGTGGTTTGCAGACGTGTCTGCGTACCCTTGATGGGATTGCCACCCCGGGCCAGCATAGTGTACAGGGCAAGAACGTAGATGGTAATCTCACCCTTCTCATCGAAGTTGGTGAGCTTCTCGATGCACAGCGTGTTCTTGTCCTTCACCCAGCTCTTGAGGACTGTACCGCCGCTGTTGTCCCAGGTATAGCCATAGCTGTCGCGCACATCACGGAAGCGCAGGAACACACCCGCGATAGCACTGCGGTCTATGCTGAGGTCCGGGACATAGATTTCCAGGACATCAGCAGCCTGGTACTCCGGAGACTCAGGATTGTAGGTAAACTTCGCATTGAGGACTACGAAATTCTCCTCCTGATGGGACTTAAAGGCTATCTGGCCAGCCCCGAAATTGTTACCTGTAGAGTTGAAATTCATAGCCATATTAGTAAATTATACCAGGCCCGAAGACCTCGGTGGGTTTGACATAGTAACCGCCTCGATGAGCGAAAGTGATATAGGCTGGATCGCCATAGCGGGCTCCGTAGAGCCACATTACGTAGGACTGGGCGACAAGTTTGCCATCCTCGCTGTTGCCACGGCCAAGAGCCCAGGATGTGCCCTGCAGTTCCACCGGGAGATCATCCGCAAGGTAAGCTTCGGAGCTGGCCACGTTGCTGTGACCCTCGCACATCACATCGTATTGGACAACTGGCGCTCCGGAAGAGAAGTCCACGTCGATGGACGAAACGTGCTGCTCGTGGTCCGGCAGCAGACGGTCCATAGTCACGCGCTTACGAGGCGTGTAGGAAGACTCGCCGGTAACGATGACAGAATCCTTGAACACCTGGCCGGTGAAACCGGTGCTGGTATCCAGCCAGTACGCCTCGATAAAGACTTTCTGGCCGGGCGTAGGCTCCACGCCAATGGTCTTGAGATAAAGCTTCGTCACGTCAGCTTCTCCCCAGTCATCCTCTACCTCGGAGGAGAGTACAACAGTCTTGCTCCAGCCATTGGAGATGCCAGGGCTCACCGGAGCCGACATCTTCACCACCAGTTTGTTCGGTGCCGGCAGATGCTTAATCCCATTAAGGATAACAATGGAGGGGGCAATAATAATATCACGGCAGCTGGCGGCACCAATAGAGACTACAGATGCAGGGGCATCCTGGATCATAGCCTCACCGGCCATAACCCTATTCACATTCAGGCGCACATACAGGTTCACACCAGACAACTGCGCCTTCTGACCAAATACCGATGCTCCGGAAGTATGCTCCGCAAGCCGCTCCCATTCCAGCATCTGGGCGGCGGTCAGAGTCTTATACGATTTGGTGATCTTGGACATGGATGTCCTCCGGGCCACCTGGGCAGTCGTAGTCTCTCCAGTCGGCCAACTCCGAACACCAAGGATGGTACGGCCGTGAACGTTTCTGGCCGTAACATCCTTGGCGGAACCGGAGAAGCCCCCGAAGGCGATGGAAGGAAGTACAATCATAGTTTAAGCGCGTATGCAATTACATATTCAAACTCATCTCTCTATTGCGAAGTTCCTAATAAAATGTGGAAATATCAATCAATAAGTTAGATAATATCAAATAAATTAACGCTTTAGCTAAATCCCTATTCTAACTACTCCAGATGCACTCTATATTTCTGATACTGTACAAAAACCGATAGTAAAATACTATTACCCCCCATTCTATCGGGGGAAAATGGGCTTAGATATCCTATTTTGGAAATGTAACTCGCTATTTGGAATGAAAGGGGTTACAATTTGAAAGCGCTTACTTGTTGATAATTTTTTTTGCAAGTTATCAACAAGCCCAGAACGCTTGTAGCAAATATCCGACATCGATGCCGGAACAAGCCCGGAACGCGCCAAAACATACCTAATAACGGAAAAGTCAATATATTACAACAATACTATAGGGATGCTGCTTCAAGATTATTCGGGCCATTTTTTGTCGTAAATCTCTTTTCATTTTTCCACATTTTTCGTATATGTTTGTATTCGCCATCAAGTCGGTGGCAGGAAGTCGCGACTCCTTTTCACTTACATATTTAATAATTTTATGATTATGTCAGAAACTGATATGATTCGGGGATTCTTCTCCAATCTTCTGAAACCCATCATTGCCGAGGCAATCGCTGAGGCCGGTGCCATCCAGGCCCAAAAGAGTGAAAAGCGTTACTATACCCGCGAAGAGGCTTGCAAGAAACTCAAGATCGGCACAACTACCTTCTACCGGCTGGCCAAGAAGGGAAAGATTACCATCCTCAAACTCGAAGGCAAAACCCTTGTGGATGCCGACGAACTGGATGAAGCGATCGAGACCAAAGCCGTCTTCCGTTACCAGCACTAATCGGAGGAGCGCGTTATGCAACAAGATCCAATCAAGGCTATAAGCGCGGAGATGGAGCGGGCAGCCTCGGCAGAGAACATCGGCATGTTCACCGTCAAGACGGCCAACCGTACCCTCAAAGACGCAAGCCTTAGACCCAATCCTGACCCGCTCTACCACGAACTCTGGTACGAAGGCGAGGTCTGCTGCCTGTTTTCCGATTCCAACCTAGGTAAATCCGTCTACGCGGTCCAGATTGCGGAAGACGTGGCCATTACCCAGAACGTGCTCCTGGTGGACTGCGAGCTAAGTGACAAGCAGTTCCAGATGCGCTACACTGATCCGGACACACATGTACTTCACCACTTCCCTGCCGGCCTT
>OMQK01000045.1 GCA_900313205.1 uncultured Bacteroidales bacterium
CGGCAAATGGCATATGGTGATCTCCAGCAACCTCAAGTTTGCGGATTATGTCTCCGACAACCTCAAGGACTGGACTCACGTAGGTTCCTTCAATATGGTATGGGACCGCATGTGCGAGTGCCCCGACGTATTCAAGATGGGAGAATGGTGGTACTTTGTGTACAGCGAAGGCTACCGCGCCCCCTGGAGCCGCAAGGTCAAGTACATGATGGCAAAATCCTGGAATGATCTCAAGGCCTGCTTTGGAGACCCTGGCGCCCACTGGCCTGCAGACGGCAAGGAAGGCATCCTTGACAGCCGCGCTTTCTACGCAGCAAAGACCGCTTCCGATGGAACTGACCGTTACATCTGGGGCTGGTGCCCTTACCGCATAGGTTCAGACATTCACGAGAAGAACATCAACGTAGGAGCCGATTCAGAACCCGCCTGGTCCGGAGCCCTTGTGTGCCACAAGATCATCCAGCACCCCGACGGCACTCTGACCGTAGGCGCAGTCCCCGCCCTTGATGCAAAATACAACCAGTCAAAGGAAGTAACCATTCTGGAAAACGGTGACGGCTTCACGCGCCCACAACCACATTTCCTTCACCGCTACAACCGAAGACAAGTTTGGCGTGTCCCTGGTCCGTGGTTCCGACTCCAAGAAATACTACACCATGGTGGTGAATCCCGAAGACGGCGGTGCAAACCGCAAGATCAACTTCGAGCAGGAAGGAGAGGAAGGAAAGGGCTTCATCGAGGGTGTTGACGGATACAAATTCGCCAGTCCTGCCGACAAAAAGTATAAAGTGGACATCTACACGGACAACTCCGTAGTAGTGATGTACATCAACGACGTATGCGCCTACACCAACCGTATCTATGGTATCCAGAAAAACTGCTGGAGCATCAATACCTACGATGGTGAGGTCAACGTGGAAAACATCAAGGTGTCACAGTACTGATTTTTTGCTATCTTTGGGTTATGAAAAGATTGCTTTCAATATTGGCTCTGCTGCTCCCGGTCCTTGCCGGGGCGCAGAGCCTTACAATCAACCACATCTCCGACACCCATACAATGGTGAAGGTGAGCGGGAAAGACCGCTATGTGATGCTTCCTGTGCAGGAAAATGCACCTGAAGCACGCGTAAAGGTACTTTCCAACGGCAATGAGGTCCTTGGAGCAAACGTGTGCCTTGCAATTGACAAGACAGACTACCTTGTTCCTCTGGACCTTGGACAGTGGGGTGGCAGTTCAATTATCCTTGACATCAAGATGAACCAGGGCCGCAGCCTCAGGCGCGACCCCTCCGATGATGTTTGCTGGAGTGAGATGACAACTGTACCGGTTCCGGATCTGACCAACAGTGAAAAGAAATATCGGCCCATATATCATTTCTCCCCTGAATGGGGCTGGATGAACGACCCTAACGGTATGGTTTACAAGGATGGCGAATGGCACCTTTTCTATCAGTTCAACCCTTATGGCAGTTTTTGGGGCAACATGCACTGGGGACACGCTGTCTCAAAGGACCTTGTAAACTGGGAGAATCTTGGCATAGCCATTGCTCCGGACGCCCTTGGCGCCATTTTCAGCGGTAGCGCCGTCGTGGACAAGGACAATACCGCCGGATTTGGCAAAGACGCCCTTATTGCAATGTACACTTCCGACGGAGACAACCAGACCCAGAGCATAGCCTACAGCCTGGACAACGGACGTACATTTACAAAGTATGCCGGGAATCCAGTGATCATGGCCGCAGACACCCCCGATTTCCGTGACCCCAAGATCTTCTGGCATGAGGAGTCCAGGCAGTGGAAGGTTATCCTTGCCGCCGGCCAGGAAGTCCAGCTCTACAGCTCCGACAACCTCAAGGACTGGACATATGACAGTTCATTCGGCCTTTCATACGGCAACCATAACGGCGTGTGGGAGTGCCCTGACCTTGTCCGCCTTCCCTTCGAGGGCAAGGAAAAGTGGGTCCTTATCCTCAATATCAACCCCGGCGGTCCCTTTGGCGGCAGCGCCACACAGTACTTTGTTGGCAGCTACGACGGAAAGGTCTTCAAGTGCGACGACCTTCCCACGGTCACCCGCTGGATGGACTACGGCAAGGACCACTACGCAACCGTTACCTGGAGCAATGCTCCGGAGGGCCGCACCGTGGCAATTGCATGGATGAGCAACTGGCAGTACGCCAACTCCGTTCCCACCCGGCAGTTCCGCAGTTCAAATTCAGTTCCCCGTGACCTGAGCCTTGTGAAAAAAGGCAAGGAGGTCATCCTTAAGAGCACACCATCAAAGGAAGTTGAGGCCCTTCGCGGAAATCCCGTGCAGTTTGGCCTCTCCACGGCACCCGTGGAACTCTTTGACAACGCCCGTAAGGCATATGAACTTGTAATCCGCTTTACCCTGTCAAAGAAAGACGGCGCCACCTTTGTGCTTTCCAACGAGTCCGGAGAGCAGGTTGTCCTCTCCTATGACGCAGCCGTCCAGACATTCTCAATGGACCGCCGCGGCAGCGGAAACGTCAAGTTCTCAAAATCCTTTGCGGCAGTTACCACAGCCCCCACCCGCGTGGGCGGAAAGATGGAACTGCGGCTCCTTGTTGACAGCGCCAGCATAGAGGCATTCGGAGAAGACTTCTCCATGACCAACCTCGTGTTCCCGTCATCTCCCTACAACACCATTAAGATGTACGGCAACACCAAGGCCGATGTAACCCTTTATCCCCTTTCCAAATGAATAAGAAAATACAACTGATACCGGTGATGCTGTGCTTCTTTGCCATGGGGTTCGTAGACCTTGTGGGCATCGCCTCCAACTATGTCCAGGCCGACCTTAACCTCAGTGATTCGGCCGCCAACATCTTCCCGTCCCTGGTATTTTTCTGGTTCCTCATCTTCTCCGTTCCCACGGGTATCCTGATGAACCGTATCGGCAGGAAGAACACCGTGCTCCTGAGCCTTGTGGTCACCGTCATCTCCCTCATCCTTCCCATCTTCGGAGAGAGCTACGGCCTTATGCTGGCTGCATTCTCCCTGCTTGGAATAGGCAACGCCCTCATGCAGACATCGCTCAATCCCCTTATCACCAACATCATCAAGGGTGACAAGCTGGCAAGTACCATGACCTTCGGGCAGTTTGTGAAGGCCATCGCCTCCTTCATGGCTCCTTACATCGCCATGTGGGGCGCAACTGCAGCCATGCCTTCATTCGGCCTTGGCTGGAGGGTTCTGTTCCCGGTTTACGGAATTATCGGCATCCTGGCGGCCCTTCTTCTGCTCCTTTCCAACATCGAGAGGGAGCAGGTGGCCGACAAAGCCTCCGGTTTTGCCGAGTGCTTCAAGCTCCTCGGGAAGCCTATCGTCCTCCTCAGCTTCCTTGGCATCATGTGCCACGTGGGAATTGACGTGGGAACCAACACCACGGCTCCAAAGCTCCTTATGGAAAGGGTTGGCATGACCCTCACGGAGGCCGGATTCGCAACCAGCCTGTACTTTATCTTCCGTACCATTGGCTGCCTCTCCGGATCCTTCATCCTTTCCAAGTTCAGCCACCGCAAGTTCTTCATTGCAAGCGTCATAATGATGGCCCTTTCAATGTGCGGAATGTTCTTCGGCACCACCAAGGCCGTCCTCTATGTAGCTATCGCCCTTGTAGGTTTCGGTAACTCCAACATCTTCTCCATAGTGTTCTCACAGGCCCTCCTTGCAGTGCCAGAGAAACAGAACGAGGTTTCCGGCCTTATGATAATGGGCCTTTTCGGCGGTACCGTGTTCCCGCTCCTCATGGGCTTTGCCTCCGATGCAGTGGGCCAGGCCGGTGCAGTTGCCGTGATGACAATCGGCGTAATCTATCTTTTCACTTATCTCTCAAAGGTTAGCAAATAATTATGGATAAATACGTAATAGGCATTGGCGAAGCCCTTTGGGATATGCTCCCTGAAGGCAAGAAACTTGGCGGAGCACCCGCAAACTTCGCGTATCACGCATCCCAGTTCGGCCTTGAAGGCATGGCCGTGAGTGCAATCGGCCAGGATGCCCTTGGCGAAGAGATTGTGGAGGCCCTGGAAGAGCACCGTCTCCCCTACCATCTTGACCGCGTGGAATACCCCACCGGCACAGTTCAGGTAACCCTGGACGCCCAGGGAGTTCCCAAGTATGAGATCAAGACCGGCGTGGCATGGGACAACATCCCCTACACAAAGGAGCTGGCCGATATAGCCGCCAGCACAAAAGCAGTGTGCTTCGGTTCCCTGGCACAGCGTAACGCCGTTTCAAGGGAGAGCATCGGCCTCTTCCTGGAAGCCGTTCCCAAGGACTGCCTGAAGGTGTTTGACATCAACCTGAGGCAGGACTTCTTCAACAGGGAAGTGCTGGAAGAGTCATTCCGCCGCTGCGACATCCTCAAGATCAACGACGAAGAACTTGTGGTGATTGCCCGTATGTTCGAGCTCCCCGGACTCGCGCTGGAGGAAAAGTGCCGTCACCTTATCAAGACTTACGGCCTCAAGATGCTCATCCTCACCTGCGGCGTGAACGGCAGCTATGTCTTCTATGAAGGCGGAATGTCCTTCCTGGACACTCCCAAGGTGACTGTGGCCGATACAGTGGGCGCCGGAGACTCCTTCACAGGAGCGTTCGTGGGCTCACTCCTTAACGGGAAAACCGTCCCTGAGGCTCACAAGACAGCCGTGAAAGTATCGGCCTACGTGTGCACCCAGAGCGGAGCCATGCCGGTTATTCCGGACAACCTCAAATAGAGTAGATGAAAAAAGCATTCCTCCCCATCATATTATCAGCGCTTCTTCTCACCGCTTGCGGCGGCGGGAAGAAGTCGCTGGTTATAGGCGTATCCCAGTGCAGTGACGACATCTGGCGCACAAAACTGAACGAAGAACTATCCCTTGCGGCCGGGATAAACGACGTCCGGCTTGTGTTTTCATCGGCCGATGACGACAGCCAGAGGCAGATGGCCCAGATCCGGAAGTTCGTCAAGGACGGAGTGGACCTTCTCATTGTGTCGCCAAACCAGTCTCATACCATTACGCCTGCGGTGGAGGAAGCATACGACGCCGGCATTCCGGTAATCCTCTTTGACAGGAAGATCGATTCTCCCAAATACACTGCCTTCATAGGGGCCGACAACGTTGAGGTGGGCCGCATTATGGGCCAGTTCATTGCCGATTACCTTGATGGGAAAGGGAAGGTGGTGGAGATCCAGGGCCTTGAGGGCTCATCTCCCGCCGATGACCGCCACAGGGGCTTCATGGAAGCCCTGAACAGCTATCCAGGGATATCGCTCCTGGCATCCCCGTATGGCGGCTGGCTGCAGGAAAACGCATTTGACGCCATGAGGGCGGTTATGGCCGAAGGAATAAGGCCAGATGCCGTATTCGGCCAGAATGACCGAATGGCCCTTGGAGCGAGGGATGCCCTCGGCCACCCCGAAGACATCTCCTTCTTTGGAGTTGACGCCCTTCCTGACGCCGGCCTTCAGGACGTTATTGACGGAGTGCTGACAGCCTCATACCTCTACCCTACCCGCGGAGACCTTGTGATGGATCTTGCAATGCGCATCCTCCGCGGCAATCCGTTTGAAAGGGAAACCCTCCTTGAGAGCGCCCTTGTTGACAGCCACAACGCCGGAATGCTCAAGATGCAGGAAGAGGAGGTTGCAAAGCAGCGCGCAATGGTTGAAGACCTGAGCGGCAAACTGGATACCTTCCTACTCCAGTATAACACCCAGAGAATCATAATGTGGATGGTTATTGCCTTTGCAATCCTGCTTGTCGTGATAGCCGCCCAGGCCTACTGGGGCTATACCAATTCCAGAAGGCTCAACGCCGAACTTATGGAACTGAGCCGTCAGCTGGAAGAGAACACACAGGCAAAACTGGATTTCTTCACCAACGTAAGCCATGACCTCCGCACCCCCCTCTCCCTGGTAGCAGGCCCGCTTGAACATGTAATGGAGGGTCCCCTGCAGGAGGATCAGAGGCAAACCCTCACGCTTGCCCGCCGGAACGTGGACATCCTGCGCCAACTTGTCAACAACATCCTGGATTTCAGAAAGATAGAGAGCGGAAATATGCCGCTGACTTTATCCCGTTTCAACCTTCCGGCGGCCATAAAGGAATGGATGAGCGGTTTTGACGGAACTTCCAGGACCCTTCTCTTCGACGGGCCGGAAACCCTTGAAGCGGAAGCCGACATGAGGCTCCTGGAGCGAGTCCTCTTCAATCTCCTTGGCAATGCCATCAAGCATACCAAGGCCGATGGAATAATCACAGTTTCCGTAAAGCAGGAAGGCTCTGATGTTGTTTTAGGCGTGAAAGACAACGGCGAAGGCATACCTCCTGAGAAACTCCCGTACATATTTGACCGGTTTTACCAGGTCGGGGACCATACTTCTGGCACAGGGATCGGCCTTGCACTGGTGAAGGGAGTTTCGGAGCTTCACGGAGGTTCCGTTTCCGCTCACAGCACTCCCGGCCAAGGCACGGCTTTCTTTGTCCGCATTCCACTCCACCATGAAGGCGCAAAGATAGATGAAAGCCTTGACGCATCGGAGTTTACCGAGTCATTCCGGGAAGTTTACAGGGCATCAGACACCTCCCTTGAGGAAGCGGCCTCCAGCGTAACTGAAAGCGACCGCCCCACCATCCTTGTGGTGGATGACAACTCAGACCTGAGGGAGTTTATCGGCACCCTTTTACAGGGAGAATACCGTATAATCAAGGCCTCAGATGGCAAAGAGGCCCTTGACAAGGCCACCAGGGAACTCCCGGACCTTGTAGTGAGCGACGTAATGATGCCCGTAATGGACGGCCTGGAGCTTTGCAAGACCCTTAAAGGACAGTTCTCCACCAGCCACATCCCCGTTATCCTTCTCACCGCCAAATCCCTGGAGGAGCAGCGCGCGGAAGGCTATGATTCCGGGGCCGATGCCTACATCTCAAAGCCTTTCAGCGAGAAAGTGCTGCTTTCCCGTATCGGCAACCTCCTTAAAAGCCGCATACTCCTTAAGGAGCACTATCTTGAAACCGGAGAAAGCGCCTCAAGGCCCCAGGAAAACGATTTTCTGTCCCGCTTCCGCGCCAAAGTACAGGAGAATATCTCCAACGAAGACCTGAGCGTAGAACAGATTGGATTGGAGATCGGCCTTTCCCGCGTTCAGCTTTATAGGAAGGTGAAGGCCCTCACTGGATACTCCCCCGTTGAACTTGTGCGCATAACCCGACTCAAGGCCGCCGCAGAAATGCTGAAAACCACGGACAAGACAATCTCAGAGATTGCTTATGCCGTGGGTTTCGGGACTCCTTCCTACTTTTCCAAGTGCTTCAAGGAGTTATTTGGGCGCCAGCCCGGTGAGGGGCGCTAGTCTATCCTGTCAAATCCGGTGTAAGGACGGAGGCACTCAGGGATCTCGATGTAGCCATCCTTCTGGTTGTCTTCCAGCAGGGCTGCAACTACGCGGGGCAGAGCCAGGGAACTGCCGTTGAGGGTGTGGGCAAGCTGCATCTTGCCGTTTTCGTCCTTGTAGCGAAGGTGCAGGCGGTTGGCCTGATAGCTCTCGAAGTTTGAAACGGAAGAAATCTCAAGCCAGCGGCCCTGGGCTGCGCTCCAGAGCTCAAAGTCGTAGGTGATGGCCGATGTGAAGCTCATGTCACCGCCGCAGAGCCTGAGGATGCGGTACTTGAGGCCTAGTTCGTTCACAAGACTCTCCACGTGTGCCACCATCTCATCAAGGGCTGCATAACTGTTCTCCGGCTTCTCCACGCGCACGATCTCAACCTTGTCAAACTGGTGAAGGCGGTTGAGGCCGCGGACGTCCTTGCCGTAGGAACCGGCCTCACGGCGGAAGCAGGGAGTGTATGCGGTAAGTTTCTGGGGGAAGTCATCGGCACCAAGTATAACGTCACGGAAGATATTGGTGACGGGAACCTCTGCGGTGGGGACCATGTAGAAGTTGTCCACGGTAGCGTGGTACATCTGGCCTTCCTTGTCCGGGAGCTGGCCGGTACCAAAACCTGAAGCGGCGTTTACCATCACAGGGGGCTCAACCTCCTTGTATCCGGCTGCAGTGTTGCGGTCCAGGAAGTAGTTGATAAGTGCCCTCTGGAGCTTTGCGCCCTTGCCCTTATATACGGGGAAACCGGCGCCGGTGATCTTTACGCCAAGGTCGAAGTCAATGATGTCATACTTCTTTGCAAGTTCCCAGTGGGGAAGTGCGTTTTCAGGAAGCTGAACCTCGGGGCCTCCCATCTTCACAACCAGGTTGTCCTCTGCGCCTGCACCTTCCGGTACAAGGTCACAGGGAAGGTTGGGAAGGAGGACAAGTTTGTCCTGGAGGGCAGCGGCGTTGGAATCGGCCTCGGCCAGGAGTTCCTGTGAACGGGCCTTGAGGGCTGCAACCTCTGCCTTTGCGGCTTCTGCCTCTTCCTTCTTGCCGGCCTTCATGAGGGCGCCGATCTCAGCGGCGGCCTTCTTCTGCTGGCCAAGGAGGGCGTCAGATTCCTGCTGGATGGCTTTACGCCTGTCATCCATCGCTATAACGTCCGCAACAATCTCACGGGCGTCGAAATGCTTTTTTGCAAGTTTCCGGATCACGAGTTCCGGATCTTCGCGTAAGGTTTTAAGTGTAAGCATATTTTTCAATAATAAAGGAGGACCGTACTAGTCCTCCTTGATTAACTGTTTCCCCAGCGGCTAGTTCTCAAAGGGAACTACGCTCACGAAGGATTTGTCGTCACGCTTGCGGGTGAACTTGACAGTGCCGTCAATAAGGGCATAAAGGGTGTGATCCTTGCCCATACCCACATTAAGACCAGGGTTGTGCTGAGTACCGCGCTGACGCACGATAATGTTTCCTGCCTTTACGACCTCTGCGCCGAACTTCTTGATGCCAAGACGTTTGGAATGACTCTCACGGCCGTTCTTTGAACTGGATTGACCTTTCTTGTGTGCCATAATCTTCTGTCTTTAAAAAGTTAAGCGATAGCGTCGATGTGGATCTTGGTAAGCTTCTGACGGTGACCGTTCAGAGTCTGGAATCCCTTGCGACGGATTTTCTTGAATACGAGCACTTTCTTTGCTTTGGCGTCATCGTCAAGGACGGTAGCCTTCACAACTGCTCCCTCTACATACGGAGTTCCAACCTTTACGGCGCCTTCTGCATCAATGAGAAGAACCTTGTTGAACTCTACGGATTCTCCGTTCTTTGCCTGGAGGCGGTTTACGAAGATATCCATTCCAGCCTCTACTTTGAACTGCTGGCTTGCAATGTCTACGATTGCGTACATTGTACTAAAAAACTTATTAAAAGTTTGAGCCTGAGGCGTCTGGACCTTCCCAGCACTTACTCTGCCTTTCAGCCGTTAAAATTTGGGACTGCAAAGATAGTGTTTTTTTGTCAAATTCCAATAGATGAATAAGAAAAAACCTTAGTCCTTCATCTCAAAGTAGTACTTGCGCACCCAGTACTCGAAGAGGGGGTCTTCCAGGACGGGGTTGTCATTCTGATCCAGCATTATAACCTCTTTCTTCATAAGGGCTTCCTTCACCCTCTTAACATTGGCCGATGAATTGAGCCCGTACTTACGGATCACCTCAGACGCGCTGAAGCGGGTAACCCCGTCAAGGGTGGCCTTCAGGAGACTCACCTGATGCGTTGTTAGGCTGTTCATGATGCCGCGGAAGGATGGCTCGTGGATACTCACAAGGCCCTCCAGGGCCTCAACCAGGAGCGGCTCCATAATGTAGCCGCGGCTAAGGGAATCGGCAATGGCGATGAGGTGGTTAATATACCACAGGTGCCCGCGGAAGAGGTTGTACACTCCCTGCAGGAGACGCTTTTCCACCACCTTTCCGCTGGATAGGAACCCGCGGTGAAGATGCTCTGTCACTTCTTCCTCCGGCGCTACGGAGAGAGTCACCCTCTCTACGCGGCGGCTGAAAAGGACGCTTCCCGTAAAGATGGCACTCATGGCATTCACGGCGCTGCCAGAGAATATAAAGGAGAAGTTCCTCCCCTTCTGCTCCTTGATAACGGCGGCAAGTGGCCTTAAGATTGCATCAGGGTCCTCCAGATTGCCAACGCAGTGGAATTCCTCTATGATGAGGATCATCTTCTGCTGCCTGGAATCGGCCAGGGCAAAAGGAAGGCGCAGCATTGCAAGTGCGTCATTCTTGTCCAGTTCCCAGCCAAGGGACACGGCCTGCCCGGTTTGCGTGAAATCATCCGAATCAAAGACAAAGTGCGTTCCCTGGAGGTACTGCTTCACAAGGGCTTCGAACTCCGCGGGGCTTGAAGCCACCATCTTGAGGACGGTGGATCCAAGCCGGAGGAGGAAATCCTCTTCTGTGCGGATATTCATGGCGCTGAACTGCCCAACGGCAAAGGTGCGGCCTGTTACCCTTAAGGAAAAGAGCGTCTGCTGGATGAGGGAGGTCTTGCCCGTCTTCGGGGGCTCGAAGATGGAGACGTGCTCTCCCTGGGTAAGGAGGTTCCCAAGGAGAGTCACGTCCTGTTTCCGGCCGATAAATTTGTTACCGGTCACATACTGCGAAAACGGGAACGGGGTGTCCATAGCAGTTACTCCTGAGGCGTTTCTGCTTCAACAGGTGCTTCGGCTTCGGCCTCTACAGGGTCCTCTGCGGGAGCCACTTCCTCAACGGGAGCGGGCTGATAGCGCTTGAGAGGGCTGGGGCACTTGGGCGCCAGGAAATTGAACAGCCACAGGCACAGAAGGGCTGCGATAATAAGGCCGCAGAAGCAGCACCAGAAGCGGCGACGGTTACGGGCCTTGCGGGCCTTCTCATCAACTGCGGTAAGTTTGGGGAACTTGGCCAGTGAAGTGAGAGTTTTGCCGAACTTGGTGTTCACAAGGGCCTTGGCGTTGATTGCCCAGCCGTTGGCGTTGAGGACGGGACCCAGGTCACGCCTGCGGAGTTTACGCCAGGCGATGAACATTGAAGGACCGGAAATGAGGAGAAGGACCACGGCGATGATGATGAGCGCCTGCCACCAGGTGATGCCCTTCAGGGCGGCCACTACGCCGGCCAGGGCGGCGCCGATAAGGCCTACGGCCATACCTACGGCGGCAAAGATACCGGCATATTAGCCTTTCCGTCGGCGGCGGTGTTGGTTGCGGCGGTGAGGCCGGCCATGGATTTCTCGTTCTTCTCTGCAGCCTTCTTGTCTATTCGGTCGTTGATCATACGGGCAACCTTCTTGTAAGGGCTCCAGAAAGCCTGGCGCACGGAGATGGGGTTGTCCACTATAGCAATCACCTTTGCGGTGTAGTCATTGCCTTCACGGTCATAGAACACGGCGTTCTTGCCTTCACGGAGGCCGTCCACGTCACCGTCAGTGAGCACGGCGGCAATGTTGAAGGACTTGCCCAGTTTCTCACTGGTGCAGGCGCAGTAGAGAATGTACATTCCGCTGAGGGAGGAGATTTCCGGGGCGGGACCTGCAACCTTTACGCAGAGGTCCGTTGAACGCTGATCGATATACAGGCGTCCGGCCTGGAAGATGGCCTTCTTCTCAGGGTCATAAAAATCGGCCAGAACTACGTAGTTATTAAGGAAACGGTAGAAGTTCTTGTAAAGGCTCACGAGTTTCCCCACTTCCTCTATTGAGAGGGCGTTGGCTTCCTCTTCCTTGTCCTTTTCAATAAGTTCAAGGAGGGCGGCCTTCTTGTCTTCCTTGAGGATAGCCTCTACGCACTCAAGGCCAAGGCCTTCCACTTCCCCGCCCTTCTTGGCGCCGATCCATGCGCAGTAGGGGCCGAACTTTCCAAGGATTTCATTCCAGGCAGCCTCATCAAGCACCTTGGGAGCACCGACGAGTTCCTTCATGGCGTCAACTGCGGCCTTCCAGGCAGGATTCACTGCGTCAAGTTTCAGTTTTCCGTCCTTTGAAGGCTTTGCAAGGGGCTGGGCGCCAATCTGGTCCTGGGCGGCGGCAAGGTTGCCCTCTATTGCGGCAATCTTATCAACGTTAACGTCCAGGGCGCCTACGGCTACCGCACGGACGGCGTGCTGACGCCGGAGATC
>OMQK01000025.1 GCA_900313205.1 uncultured Bacteroidales bacterium
ACCTTCGACGGTTTCCTGAAAGCCTACCGTGAGTCGACCGACGACGAGGAGTCGCGTGACGACGAGCAGATGCACCTCCTGCCCCCACTTCACCAAGGCGACACGCTGGAGCGCAGCACCGTCGCCGCCACCGAGCGGTTCACTGTGGGGCCCATCCGCTACACCGAGGCCAGCCTCGTGCATAAACTCGAAGAACTGGGCATCGGCCGTCCTTCCACCTACGCCCCCACCATCAGCACCATCCTCAAACGCGAGTACATCATCAAAGAGGACCGTGAGGCCACCCAGAAGTTCTATAATGAGATGCTTGGCTGCGAAGGAGACGCCCCTTACTTCTGCGAACCCTGGGTTGCAGACCTTGTGGTTGCCCAGCACATGAAGTCTCCAGCAATGCTTGCCATCCTGCCCCTGCAGGACTGGCTGGCCACGGACGGAGAGGTGCGTTATCAGGGCAATCCCGCCGACGAACGCATCAACATTCCCGCAATCCCCCGTCACTACTGGCGTTACCGTATGCACGTGGGGCTGGAAGAGCTTATCGGCAACGATAAACTCAACGCCCATCTCCGTAACCTCATAGATGCCGCAGGACGCGGAAGGTAATGGCTGGAGGGGACTGGAAAGAGCGTCTGGGCGTGGTGTACTCCACAAATCCGGACTTCAAGTATGAGACCGCCGCAACCCCGGAGGAGGAAACCCTCCCCCCGGGGAAGCAGCGCCTCATAGTGGGAATAGACAGGCGTAACCGCGGCGGCAAGCAGGTCACCCTCATAACGGGTTTTGTGGGGAAGGCCGATGACCTCAAGGAACTTGGCCGCACCCTCAAGACCAGGATTGGAGTTGGCGGCAGCGCCAAGGACGGGGAGATAACCATCCAGGGAGACTTTCGTGACAAAGTTGTTGTAATCCTGAAAGCCCTTGGCTATAACGCAAAAAGAGGCAACTAAGTGATAGTAAATATCATAATGGTAATATTTGTGGCACTGGCGCTTGCGCTTCTGCCCACTTTTTTCCATTTTGCCCCATATCTTTCCGATGCTGTTTTCCGCGCCCGCGGCTCTGAGGCTCTTGAATTCAGCGTAAGGGTTACAAGGGACAGGAATATGTTCGCGTATGTCCTTATCATCCCGGCCGTTCTCATAATGTCCCGATACCGCCTGTATGACCCATCTTTCATGCAGAGAATAGGCGCCATGGGTGAAGGCTGGTACCTTCTGGCCTGCTTTGGCATACTGGCGTCATACCTTCTTGTGAGGCTTATCATATACCTTATCCTTAAGCCCCGCCGTCATTATGAATATTTCCGCCTGGCCCACAGGGCAATATACACGTTCTTCATCTTCCTTATGCTCATAGCGCTGCCGGCGTTGGGCATCCTTACCGTGGTGGACGCCAATGACGTGATAATCAGGAGCGTAATATATGTCCTTCTGGTTGTGGTGTATTTCGTTTTTATTATCCGCAAAGCGCAAATTTTATCATTAACTTGCGGTGGATTCGCACTTTTTTTGTACCTTTGCGCGCTTGAATTTATTCCCACTGCTGCGCTGATTGTTTCGGCAGTGGTTTTGTAGCGCTAGAAAGACAGAATGAGCATCAGTAAGATTTTGGTTTCCCAGAACGCCCCGCGCGTTCTCACGCAGTATCAGGCCGTCTCCCAAAAATTCGGAGTAGAGTTTACTTTTTGCCCCTTTTTCCAAATAGAGCCCCTCACTTCACGTGAATTCCGCGCCCAGCGCATCAACATTCTGGATTACACGGCAATAATCTTCTCTTCAAGGCATGCAATTGACGCATTCTTCGCCCTGGCAGAGGAACTCCGCAACAAGATCCCTGAGACAATGAAATACTTCTGCACCACGGAAGCCGTGGCCATGTACCTGCAGAAGCACATCGTATACCGCAAACGCAAGATTTTCTTCGGCAACGGCACTCCGGAAAGCGTTGTGGACCTTATCGGCCCCAAGCATAAGGGAGAGAAATTCCTTCTCACAACAAGTGACAACTCTTCCCAGGATGCCCTCACCTCCCTCCTTGAAAAGAAGGGTCTGGATTACACCAAGGGCGTTTTTGTAAAGTCCGTGAGTCAGGATTTATCGGCCGTGGACATCAAGTCCTATGACATGATTGTCTTCTATAATGTGGCCGATGTAAAATCCCTCCAGGAGAACTTCCCGGATTTCCAGCAGGGGGATATCAAGATGGTGTCCTTCGGCAAATCCATCGTGAAGGCCATGGAAGACGCCGGCCTAAGGATAGATGTCAAGGCTCCCACCCCGGAAGCCCCTTCCGTAGCCCGTGCCATTGAGTTATACCTGGAAAGCCTGTAATGCCTGAAACCCTTCCTAAAAGTGAGCGCCTGAGCGGCCAGACGGCTGTCTCTGCTCTCTTTGAACGCGGAAAGGGTCTTTCTTCCGGCTGCCTCCGTTGTAAATACATCCTTCGGCACCAGGACCCGGCATCTGCCCTCCTGGCGCCGGAAGAAAATTATTTTTCGGGACAGTGCCCGAAAAACCAATTTTCCTCCGGCAACGCCAGCCCTGCGCACGCAGATGCCGGGGTGTCCCGCATCGTTGTGTCGGTGCCAAAGCGGCTGTTCAAGCGGGCGGTGAAGCGTAACCTCTTGAAGCGCCGGATCAGGGAGGCGTATCGGCGCCAGAAGGATCTTGTATCGGCCCCTGCCGACATCCTCTTTATCTATACCGCCCAGGAGGTCCTGCCTTATGAGGTGATTTATGCCGATATGACCGCCATCCTCCAGAAGATATGTTAAAGGATACGGTCAAAAAGATACTTATTTTCCCGGCGGTGGTGCTTATAAAGTTCTACCAGCTGTGCATAAGCCCTTTTACGCCGCCTACCTGCCGATTCACCCCCACCTGTTCCCAGTATGCCCTGGAGGCTTTTCGGAAGCATGGCCCGTTCAAGGGGCTGTACCTTACGGTGAGGCGCCTCCTGAGGTGTCATCCCTGGGGCGGAAGCGGTTATGATCCAGTGCCTTAGTTATGCCAAAGAAAGAGAAAATAGAGCAGATGTTCAATGACATCGCGCCTTCCTACGACCGCCTCAACCACCTTATGTCCCTGGGTATTGACAATATCTGGCGGAAGAAGGCCCTGAAGGAGATTGTGGACGGCACCCAGCAGCAGATTCTGGACGTAGCATGCGGCACAGGTGACAGCACCATAGCCATAGCAAAGGCCATGGAGCCCGGCGGCAGGGTCACCGGCATAGACATATCGGCCGGAATGATGGAGCCTCTCATGCGTAAAGCCGCCCACGAGGGCGTCCATGACCGCATAAAACTCCTGCAGGCCGATGCCCTCCGGATGCCTTTTGAGGCCGATTCTTTCCACCGCGTCACCTGCGCCTTTGGCATAAGGAACTTCGAAGACCGGAAGAAGGGCCTGGCGGAATTCCTCCGCGTCCTGAAGCCCGGCGGCAGGGCCGTGATCCTGGAACTGGGCATTCCGGACAAACCTTTTATAAAAACCCTCTACGACATTTATTTCAGGCACATCCTGCCTCTTATAGGAGGCATCATTTCCGGAAACCGCGCGGCATACCGTTATCTGCCGGAATCCGTATATGCTTTTCCACGGCCGGAGACCTTCTGCGCCATGATGGAAAGGGCTGGTTTTCATAATGTTAGGCATCGCCATTTCACTTTTGGCCTGTGCCGGCTTTTCATAGGTGAGAAATAATTGCTATCTTTGTACGATATGACTAAAACCGCTATAACCGTACTTCCCGTAACCGGGAAGAAAATGCTTAAGGAATTCATAGATTTTCCCATTAAGCTGTACAAGGGATCGGACAAATGGGTCCCTGCATTTGAAGACGACGAATATAAGTCCCTGGGCAAGGACAACCCTTCCCTGGCATTCTGCGAACGTGAGCTTTACCTTGCCTATAAGGACGGAGAGGTCGCAGGCCGCGTAGCCGCCATCATCAATCACAACGCCAACAAAAAATGGAATGAGAATTCAGTCCGCTTTGGCTGGATTGACTTCATTGAGGATTTTGACGTATGCAAGGCCCTCATCGATGCTGTAATTAAGTGGGGTAAGGAGCGTGGTGCAACCAAGATCAAGGGCCCCCTTGGCTTCACGGACATGGACCGCGAAGGTCTCCTTGTGGAAGGCTTTGAGAACGAGAGCCCCTTCACCGTTATCTACAACTATCCTTATTATCCTGAATACCTGGAGCGCCTTGGTTTTTCCAAGGACGTGGACTGGACCCAGAGGGTGATGGACATCCCCTCGGAGCTTCCTCCCATGTTCGCTTATGCCGATAAAATCTCTGAGCGTTTCGGCATCCGCATCTACACAGCCAGCACTCTCCGTAAGATGGCAAAGCGCGGCCGTGAGATGTTCCACGTGCTCAACGAAGCCTTTGCAGGCCTGTATGAGTACACAAAACTCACCCAGGAGCAGATTGACGGCTATGTGAACCAGTACGTCCCCGTTCTCAACAAGGACCTTGTGGCCTTTGTGGTCAATGAAAAGGATGAGCTTGTGGGTTTCACCGTAACCATGCCTCATATATCGGCCGCAGTACGTAAGGCAAAGGGCAAGATCCTTCCCTTCGGATGGATACACCTTCTTCCCGCCCTCTCTCCCAAGCGCAATGACACCACGGAGGCCCTCCTTATCGGCATCCTTCCTGAATATCAGGCCAAGGGCGCGGCTCTCCTTATGTTCAAATACCTTATGGAGAACTATATCCGCCTGGGTATCAAGCACATGCTCATGAATCCCCAGCTGGAGGAAAACCATAAGGTTCAGTCCCTCTGGGACAACTTTGACACCCGCCTCTATCAGAGAAGGCGCTCCTATGTAAAAGACATCGTAGAAGATACAAAACCTTTAACCAAACAAATAATGACAAACACAGAGTACTTCCACAACATGCTCCCCAAGGAGGAGTTTGAAGCATTACCTTACTTCCCCACAATGGGTCAGTTTGTGGACTGGTTCCCCAAGCAGTATGCAGATAAACCTGCTCTCAGCGATCAGACAAACACCATCACTTATGAAGAGCTTGGAAAGCGCATCGCGCGCCGCAGGGCCTTCATCAACAGCCTTGGTCTTCCCAAGGGTGCACATATCGCAGTCTGGGACCGTAACAGCCAGAATGCAGTAGAGCTGTATCTTGCCATCACATCGGCCGGATACGTAGCAATGAACTTCCCCGCCCAGCTTCCCGCTCCCGCAGCGGTTGGCTGCTGCATGAAGTTTGACATTGCCGCCATCTTCGTGCGTGATGAGTTCATGCCCCTCACGGAGGGTATCCAGGGCACCAAGGTGCTTCCCGCCGCTTCCATCGCAGACACAGAGGCTCCCGCAGTCCTTGACATAGATCCCGAAAGCCCCGCCGCCATCTTCTTCACAGGTGGCACCACCGGCTCTCCCAAGGGCGCAGTCCTCAGCCACAGGGCCCTTATGAGAGGTAACTACAACACCATCTTCAAGCCTGGCCATATCATTGGAGTACACCGCTATATCGCCCTCCTGCCGTTCAGTCACGTATTCGGCGCAATCGCCGGTATGGCAGGCTGCTTCTATTCCGGTAACCTCCTCTTCACCGCAGAGGATATGAAGGCAACCATCGGCAAGCTGCCCATGATAAAGCCCACCCTCCTGGTGATTGTTCCAGGTATCTGCGATATCCTCTCCGGACTTGTCAAGATGTACGGCCCTCAGTTCCTTGGCGGAGAGCTTCGCATGATAATCTCCGGCGCTGCAAACGTACCTCCGCGCCTTGTCGATATCTTCACCAAGCTTGGCGTAGAGTTCTGCTTCGGCTACGGCCTTACAGAAACCGCAAACCTCACATCGGCCAATGCCGATGCCGTCCGCAAGCCCACTTCCATCGGCCGCATCTATCCCGGTCAGGAGACCAAGCTTGTTGACGGTGAGCTCCTTGTGAAGGGTGACAACGTGTTCTCCGGCTACTACAAGGATCCCGTACGTACCGCCGAGGCATTCACTGAGGACGGCTGGTTCCGCACCGGTGACCTCTGCCGCTTTGACGACGAAGGCTTCCTCTACATCACCGGCCGAATCAAGAACCTCATCATCCTCCCCAACGGTGAGAATGTGAGCCCTGAGAGCCTTGAGGAGCCCTTCTACGCAGATCCTTGCGTACGTGACGCCATGGTAAAGGAAGACGATCTCAACGGTGCAAAGGTAATTGCAATTGAGATCCTCCCGTTCATGCCCGCATTCGACGGCAAGACCCCTGAAGAGATCCACGCATACATGCAGGCCCTTGTGGACAAGGTGAACGCAACCCTTCCCACCACTCACAGGATCATCAAGATGACCGTGCGCACAGAGGACTTCAAGCGCACCGGCAGCATGAAAGTAGCACGTGTATAAGTTATGACCAGACAGGAAGTTTTTGACGGTCTTAAGGAAGTTATCTCCGTCATCAGGCCCAACACGGACCTCACAGATGTCACTTTTGACACTCCTCTTACCACCGGCCTTGGAATTGACTCACTTACCATGATGCTCCTTTCCCTTGCCGCAGAGGAAAAGTTCAAGATGCGCTTCCCGGACAACGCCCCCCTTCCCAAAACTGTGGGTGAAGTGTGTGACGCAGTCCTTGCCGCCCTTGGCGCATAAGCCGCTAACATTCAGTTGATTATAGAAAGTCGGGTGCACCTGCAGGTGCACCCGACTTTTCATAAAACGTTGATTATAATGTGTTTATGCGCCAGGCTTTCTGCGACGGTTGTGAGCCTGCAAAGATTTTGTTATCTTTGTAGGCTTTATTTATAGATATGGACAGGAAAACATTCAATAAGTGGAACTGGATTGTGGCGGTGGCGGTGCTGGTGGCATCGTGCGCCACGTATCTGGCCACGATAGAACCAACTGCGTCTTTCTGGGACTGCGGTGAGTTCATTGCATCGTCATACAAACTGGAAGTGGGTCACCCTCCGGGAAACCCAGTGTTCCAGCTGCTGGCACGCTTCTTCACAATTCCCTTTGACGCCGCGCACGCCGCCGTGGCGGTGAACGCTATGAACGCCATCCTGAGCGGTCTCACCATCTTTTTCCTGTACCTTACAATAGTATTCTTTGCAAGGAGACTTGTTGGAAAGACTCCTGAGGGTTATTCAATCGGCCAGGCCATAGCAATACTTGCGTCCGGTGCCGTTGGTGCAATGGCATACTGCTTCAGTGACACCTTCTGGTTCAGCGCGGTTGAGGGAGAGGTGTATGCAATGAGTTCCCTATTTACGGCCCTGGTCTTCTGGGCCATGTGCAGGTGGTATGACACCGCAGACCAGCCCCACGCAAACCGCTGGATAGTGCTCATCGCTTTCCTCATGGGCCTTTCTATCGGCGTTCATCTTCTGAACCTCCTTACCATTCCGGCGTTTGTGTTCATGTACTATTACCGCATGAACGAGGATAAGGAGCTACCTTTCAAGAAGCTTGTAGGCATATTCCTGATTGGCGTAGTGATAGAGTTCCTGCTGGTCTATCTCTTCATCCCTTATCTTCCCAAGATTGCGGCTGGGGTAGACCGCCTGTTCGTGAATGGTTTCGGCCTTCCTTACAACAGCGGTGCGTTGTTCTTTATGGTGGCCCTTCTTGCCCTGTGCTTCTGGGGCCTGTTTGCAACACTGAAGAAAGAGAAAGTGTTCTGGAACACCGTCCTTCTTTGCGTAACCACCCTTGTGATGGGCTTCAGCCTGTTCTCAATTGTGATTATCCGCTCCAGCGTGAAAACGCCCACCAACGAGTACCAGCCCGATAACCCCTATACTCTTGTGCGTTACCTGAGCCGTGAGCAGTACGGTTCCACCCCGCTCCTCTACGGCCAGTACTGGGACGCCCCCTATGACCTTGACAACTCAAAGTACTGGGCTCCAATGAACGGCAAGTACATAAAGGCCGATGCCCCCACGGAGGCCATATACAAGCCGGAAGGCAAGATGCTCTTCCCCAGGATGTGGTCATCGGCCGATCCCCGCTATGCGGAGTTCTACGAGATGTACACCCAGGGCAAGGGCACAAGGGTGCGCGGCACCAAAACCCGCAAGCCCACCTTCGGGGCCAACCTTGCATACTTCTTTGACTACCAGCTCAACTGGATGTACTGGCGCTACTTCATGTGGAACTTTGTAGGCCGCCAGAACGACATCCACAGCCCCGTTCCCGGCAATATCTTTGACGGTAACTGGGAAAGCGGAATTGGCTTCCTGGATGCCCTGAGGCTGGGAGACCAGAGAGACGCCCCGGCGCCGCTGCGCGATAACAAGGGAAAGAACCACTACTTCTTCCTGCCGCTGCTGCTTGGCATCCTTGGCCTCATCTTCCAGTTTGACAAGGATAAACGCGGCAGCTGGCTGGTGTTCCTCATGTTCTTCATGACGGGCATAGCCATTGTGCTTTACCTCAATCAGCCGCCGTACCAGGTGCGTGAAAGGGATTATGCGTATGCGGGTTCCTTCTACATGTTTGCAATTTGGATCGGCCTTGGTGTGCTGGCGTTGTATGGGTGGATTGCCGATGCCCTCAAGGGCCGGGAGAAACTGGTTGCAACGGGCGTTGCCGTGCTCAGCATGGGCGTTCCCGTGCTTATGGCCGCTCAGAACTGGGACGACCACAACCGCTCCCACCGCTATACCGCCGTGGAGATGGCCACCAACTACCTCAATTCAGTTGGCCCCAACGGCTATCTTGTAACCCACGGAGACAACGACACCTTCCCGCTCTGGTATGCCCAGGAGGTGGAAGGCGTGCGTACGGATGTCCGCGTTGTGAATACGTCCCTGCTTGGTACGGACTGGTATATAGACCAGATGAAGTGGGCCTGCAATGAAAGCGCCCCGCTGCCTCTTACCGTGCCCCAGAGCCAGTACCTCTACGGCACCAATGAGTTTGTGACCATCCAGTACGACGACGGCTCTCCCATGTTCCTCCACGACGTAATGGAGGTGTTCAAGGATCCCAAGATGAAGGCGGTCTTCGAGGGCGGTGGCAAGTATGATTTCATCTGCGCCCGCAACATTGTGATGCCGGTGAATAAGGAGAACTGCCTGAAATACGGCATTGTCCCTGAGAAGTTTGCCGATCAAATCCCGGAGCACATAGTCCTCACCATGTCCAAGGACAAGAATTACCTTTCCAAGCCAGAAATCTTCCTTCTGGACCTTCTGGACGGCTATAATTGGGACAGGCCGCTTCACGTCCTCAACCAGGGCGGAGACCTCAATGTGGGTATCAAGGATTACCTTATGTTTGACGGTTTCTCTTACCGTTTCACACCCATCAAGAACAAGATTTCATCCACGGATGCCGGCAAGGTAGATGCCCTGCAACTGTACAATGATTTCAAGACCAAGTACAAGTGGGATGCCCTTAAGCGCACGGACTGGTTTGTGGACTACCAGAATTGCTACACCTTCCTTGGTGTCCTTGGCCAGAGGCAGCTCTATCTCACCGTTGCCAACGCCCTCATAGATGAGGGAGAGGATGAGAAGGCCATAGAGATAATGGATCTTTGCCAGGAGAACTTCCCGGAGGAGAATTTCCCCCTTGAGAGCATCTCTCTGGGCTTCACGGGCAACGACTATATGGTGGCCCAGATAATTGAGAACTACTATTATCTTGGCGCCCAGGACAAGGCCCATGAGCTGGCCGTGAAGATGACCGATGACCTCATGGACGCCGCTGTTTTCTACATCCAGTGGGGCAGCCTTGGAATGAACGAGTTTGAACAGGCCGGCCGCGTTCTCCTCTACATTGCCGATGTCTGCAAGCAGTACGGCGATAAAGAATTGGCCGAAAAACTGGAAACCAGTTTCTCGGCCCTTCTACATAGCGAGGACTAATTCTTAGTCCTGGATGGCAGCGATGCCGGGGAGGATCTTGCCCTCGATGGCTTCCAGCATGGCGCCGCCGCCGGTGGAGACATAGCTCACTTTGTCGGCAAAGCCCATCTGGGTGACTGCAGCAACGGAGTCACCGCCGCCCACAAGGGTGTAAGCGCCGGCCTTGGTTGCATCGGCCAGGTCCTGAGCAATCTGGAGGGTTCCCTTTGCAAAGTTGGGGAGCTCGAAAACGCCCACGGGACCGTTCCAGAGGATGGTCTTGGACTTCATGATAATCTCTCTCCAGATCTCAAGTGATGCGGGAGAAGCGTCCATGCCTTCCCATTCGTCGGGAATCTGGTCGATGGGGAAGATCTGGCGGGGAGTGTCATTGTCAAATGACTGGCCGCAAACGGTTGCAACGCTCAGTGAGAGGTTTACGCCGCGCTCCTTGGCTTCCTTCATTATCTCAAGGGCGTCCGGAATGAGTTCATCCTCATGGAGGGACTGGCCGATATGACCGCCCTGTGCCTTGATGAAAGTGTAACCCATGCCGCCGCCGATGATGAGGTTGTCAACCTTTCCGACGAGGTTTTTCAGAACAGCAAGCTTGGAGCTTACCTTGGAGCCGCCGATGATGGCGGTGAGGGGCCTCTGGGCGTTCTTCAGAACGTTGTCGATGGCCTTGATCTCACCTTCCATGAGGTAGCCGAACATCTTGTCATTGGGGAAGTACTCTGCGATGAGGGCGGTTGAGCCGTGTGCGCGGTGAGCGGTGCCGAAGGCGTCGTTGATGTAGCAGTCGGCATAGCTTGCAAGGGTCTTTACAAACTCCTTCTGGGAGGCCTTTACTGCTGCCTTTGCGGCTTTCTTCTCTTCATCGGTTGCATCCTCTGCCAGGCCGCGGGGTTTGCCTTCTTCCTCTGCGTAGTAGCGGAGGTTTTCAAGGAGGAGGACCTCACCGGGCTTCAGGGCATCGGCCTGAGCCTTTGCCTTCTGGCAGTCTTCTGCAAACTGCACGGGAACGCCAAGGCATTCTGAAACGCGTCCCACGATGTGCTTGAGGCTGAATTTGGGGTCTACCTTCTTGGGACGGCCAAGGTGGGACATGATGATGAGGGAACCGCCTTCTGCGAGAACCTTCTTGAGGGTGGGCATAGCCCTGCGGATACGGGTGTCATCCGTAATCTCAAAGTTTTCATTGAGGGGAACATTGAAATCTACGCGGACAATTGCACGCTTTCCGGCAAAATTGTACTTGTCAATAAACTGTTGCATATAATATATGGTTTACATTTATAATCTAACCTACAAATTTAGTAATTATTTCTGTATCTTTGCACTGAAAAAGCTATGAATTATGCCTATAGAATTCCCTGCGTCATACTGGAAAGACTATGAGCTCCTGGACTCCGGAAACGGGGAGAAACTGGAGCGTTTTGGAAAATATGTACTGCGCCGCCCGGAACCAAAGGCCCTGTGGATGCCCTCCATGCCTGAGGCCGATTGGAAGCGCCTCTCGCATGTTGTCTTTAAGCCCGGCGCCGGATTTGGAAAGGCAGGGAAGGAAGACAGCGGCACGTGGGAAAAATCAAAGCGCATGGAAGACCAGTGGGGGATTGTCTATAACGGAGAGCCGGATCCTGAAACCCATGCGGCCAGTGACCTCCATCTGAGTCTCCGTCTTGGTCTCACTTCATTCAAGCACGTGGGCGTTTTCCCGGAACAGGCACCCAACTGGGAATTCATCTACAGGGAAACTTCCCGTCTTGTGCGTATTCATAAAGCCAATGGGCTCCCTGCTCCCAAGGTTCTGAACCTCTTTGCCTACACCGGCGCTGCATCCCTTGCCGCCAAGTGCGCCGGGGCCGATGTAACCCATCTGGATTCCGTGCGCCAGGTTGTCACATGGGCCCGGGAAAACATGGAGAGAAGCGGCCTTGACGGCATACGCTGGGTGGTGGAAGACGCCCTCAAGTTTGCAAAGCGTGAGGCAAAGCGTGGCAATAAATACGACGGAATTATCCTGGATCCTCCAGCCTACGGTCACGGTCCGGACGGAGAGAAATGGAAGCTGGATGAGCTCCTATTCGGCCTTCTGCAGAATGTATCGGCCATACTCTCCGAAAGGGACGCCTTCATGGTGCTCAATCTCTATTCAAACGGCTACAGCGCCGCCCTTGGAGAGACCGTAGTCCGTGAAGCATTCCGCGGCGCTTTCAAGGAGATGACTTCCGGGGAACTTGCCTTCACAGACTCCTTCGGGAAGGTCCTTCCCCTCAGCATTTATGTGCGCCTGAAAAGATAGTCTGCCAAAAATTGCGTATCTTTGCAGTACTATGAAACGCTTTTTTGTAGCCACACTACTACTGATAACCACCCTCCCTGCATTTTCGCAGGTGAAACAGCTTTACGGGGAAACCCGCCTTGGATATGAGGCTGCCATTAACGGCGGCCAGTATGCCGGTAATGTAAGGGCCGATTACCTCAACCTTATCCTGGAAGGTAATATCGGCCCCAATATATCCTTTTTCTGGCGCCAGCGCTTTACAAAGCCAATCTATAATCCTGATATCCCGCTTAACGCCACTGACCATCTATGGCTAAGGTGGGACATCAATGATCACTGGGCAATCCAGGGCGGCAAAGTGCCAATCATGGTGGGCAGTTTTGAATTTGACGCCGCCCCCATAAACCTCTATTACTGGGGTATGTTCGCAGACCGGATGCCGGACGTTTATGCAATTGGCGGCAACGTCATTTGCAAGATAGCGCCTGAGCAGACCCTGTTCCTGCAGTTCACGCAGTCTCCGCTGGGCTTTGGCTACAATGACCTCTTCCACGCCGGTCTCATTTGGTACGGACGCATAACTCCCTGGTGGAATACCATCTGGAGTGCCAACTGGATGGACGACCCCACCCATAGCGGTTTTGTGGTGGCCGGCCTTGGAAACAGGTTTGAGGCAGGGAACCTTGGCATTGAACTGGATGCCCTGTACCGCACCGGTCTCGCAAAGGATTATCTGTCGGCCGATTATTCTGCAATCCTGAAGCTGGAGTACAAGTTCCCTGTGATTACCCTCTTTACCAAGGGCAGTTTTGACTACAACAAGGATTTTGCAGAGGATTTTGTCCCCGTGCGTTCACGCTTCCTGACCGTGGGCGGCGGAATAGAGGTGTTCCCGCTTAAGAACGACGACATCCGCCTGCATGCCGTCTACTGGACAAATTCCGATGCCGCCTGCTCAAACTTCGGGCATCATTTTGCCTTTGGTATTACTTACCGGCTGCGGGTGATAAGAAATCTTCCTCAATAAGCTCGTAATCCAGGATCTTCTGCTCCAGGGAAGTGCCCTTGACGCGTATGCGGAGAGGGTCCCCAAGGCGTATGGACTTACGCGTACGCTTTCCTACAGCCCTGTAGTGGTCCTGGTCAAAGATGAAAAAGTCGCACTTGATTGTGCGGTAGGGAATCATTCCCTC
>OMQK01000241.1 GCA_900313205.1 uncultured Bacteroidales bacterium
TCCGAATCCGACCGCTCCGGAAAGCAGGCCTGCTAACAAGCCGACCAATATGAGAATCAAGTATGTCACCTGAAAATCAAATTTATAATATCCTTTTCCTAAACATATAGTAGGTGTAATCTTCTTTATCCGTGCTGAATTCCGGGGCAACCCCCGCACCAATCTGCTCGAAGCCGTGCTTGACGTAGTACTGCCAGTTACAGGTGCAGTCCGTCCAAAAATACAGCCACTCCACTCCGCGCGATCTGAGCCGTTCAATGAGGGCATTGAGAACAGGAGTTCCGCAGCCTTTCTTCCGGCTGATGAAAAAGGATAGTTTGGCAGAGTTCGGAACCATCTTTTCGAGAATCTCAGCATCTATCCGTTTCAAGTAATTCTCGTTGGTCAGAAGCGTATTCCGCTCCTCTTCCGAAAGGGTTGCAAACTGATTTCGCATCCACACATCAGCATCATTCGTATCTCCGGGCATCCACGCGAAAGCAATCGCCTGAAGCCCGTCTTCATCCACCGCCTGCAAGGCAAGTTCCGAAGAATAGAGACTGTACCGGGACAGGTGTCCACAGAATACACGGGCGACCTCTGCCCCGTGTGCACCCTGCTCCTTCCCCATACGGAAGCTGCCATCCGGGCTACTTCATCAATTTGTTCAGGGTTAAACTGACTGATTTCCATAAATTACGATTTATCGACCTAAATATAGCGATTATCTCCCAATAAACGTATACTGCTCGACCACCTTCCCTTCCCGATAGATTGCAAACCCTCTCCTGCCAAACCGTAATGTGATGCCGCCGAAGTAACAACCTGCCTCTCGCCCCGCTTTCTTGGCACGGCGGAGCGCTTCTTCCATGTTCGGGCAGTAATAGGTTGTCATATCGGCGGTAAAGGTAGACCGTCGATGTGCTAAGGTGGGGTACAAATGAGAGGCGCCGTTATAGATTCCGCCCGTGAATGGATTGGGGGGATGCTATTCGCTCCCACTGAAATCCGCCGGGATATCCACAGACCAACTTTGATCCCCCTCGAAGTAAGTGACGGTAAAAACGTGTTGCTTTATTTCTGGAATCTCCGTGCGGTGAGGGGGCGAAGATTATCGCCCCTGTGCCGTAACGGTCGATGGGTAGAGCACAACCCTCACCGCACCGACGCCATTGATTCCGACCCGGTTCTCATCACCGTTGAGTCTCCGTCCAGGAACCCATTGACCATCCACAAAGGTTCCTTCCTCGATCGCGTCGGTAAGAATCCTTCCCTGGAAGCCGGCGTCCTTCGAAGCGAATGAGAACGATACGTTGATTCCGACGATATAGAACTCGTCCGGTGAAGTCTGGAGGATGAGGGCTCCGGACTGGGCCTGCTGCTGGGCGGCAGCCGCCAGTTGCGCGTTCTCCCGGGCCATCTGGGCGGCACCCTGACCATAGTTGAAGGCGCGTCGGTTCCTGACGGAAGAGCGTGCGGTGAGGATGTAGTCTCCCATCTCGACGGAAGGGCTTGCATTCTCCTCCGTCACTCTCAGGCCGCGGAGCCGGTCGGAGCCATAGTTATTGATGATTAACTGGTCCATTCCGGACAGGATTGCATAGCATTTGCCTAGGTTTTCAAAGTCGGCAGAATACTCTCCGGTTGCATTCTGGGGGCCGTCGAAGCCAAAGGGAGCAAATCCGAGGGCGTCATATTCACCATAGGCATAGAGGGCCTTGGACGCATCCAGCCTGCATTCCGGGATGAAAATCGGGTTATCACTCAGGGCGAATTGGCTCAGCACCCATTCATATTCGCTGATGTAGATGTCCGGCGCCGTGAAATCCACCGCCGGTGCAGCAGCCCTCCAAATGTCGATGACTTCCGGAAGCGGACTCCCGGAAGGGAACTGTCCGGGGTTGATCATTCCCGGCTGGCGGAGCCAGTTGTTGACATACATCGGGATATCGTGGACTGATTTGCCGGCTGCGGTGATTTCGTTCACATACTTGGCATAGTGATAGGCCTGGAAGATTTCCTCCGTATAGTAGGGATAGTCGGTCAGCAGGTCCTCGGCCTTGGCGTGGCTCTTGCCGAATACCTCTTCCCAGGTCCCGGACATCTTGTGTCCATTTTCGCTCCAGACCTTTTCAAGTTCCGGGAAGAGCCGCCCTTTATGGCTGGAGAGATACTGCATGAGGTCATCAGGGACCTGTCCCTCCCATGCCTTCTGGGCCGCTGGAGAAAAGTCCCTCACGGAACCGAGTATCCCCATCTCGTTCTCCACCTGCATCATGATCACGGTGTAGTCCTTGTCAACCTCCTTGATATGCCGCATCAGCGCCGTATAGGCGTCCCTGTCCGCCTGGAGGGACGCCTGGCCGAAGGTGGACAGAACGTCGAGGAACCCGCCGTCCGGTGTCTGCACCAGGGGATAATTGACCGGATCGCGCTTGATATAACTGGGGGCATAGGTGGAGTTTCCGTTCTTCCAACTGGCGAACCAGATCATCACCACCTTGAGTCCGTTCTCGCGCGCGTTCCGGATTACATGATCGACGGAGGTGAAATCGTAATGGCCCTGCTTGTCCTCAATCACATCCCACGAGCATGAAGCGATCACCGTGTTGAAATGGCCATGTTTCATCTGCTCCCACACCCCGATGCTCTCCATATAACTTTCCGAGGTACTCGTGGAGTTGTGGAGTTCTCCTGTCAACATCAGGAAAGGCTTTCCGTCCACCTCAAAATGCGTAGTCCCGTCTTTCTGGACAAGGGCCGGCTTGACAGACGTGTTTTCAACCACCTGGGAACAACCCGGCGTCATTAAAATGCAGGTCGCCACTCCGACGGCCATAAGCGCAGATAAACGAGTCCTCATATTTGTATCATTTGGGTTTTCGGTGTGAAGATAGACATAATTCTGCTTGTCTCCAAAGACTTGGCGTAACAACGGCGCGACAAAAATGCACAAAAAAGGGCTCCCAGATACCTGAGAGCCACTTTCGTGCGGAGAGGACGAGAGTCTCACGGCGGCGAAAAGAAAAAGGGCATAGGCCCTTTCTCCAATAGCGTTATTTCACAATCTCATATTCATCGACGCCGGGGAGGAGTGCGAT
>OMQK01000092.1:0-6857 GCA_900313205.1 uncultured Bacteroidales bacterium
ATTAGTCTTTGAAAAATTAGGATTTGGATATTTTAATATTGAACCTCAAGCAAAACTTACTTTATTTTGTGAAGGTCTAGAAACTGGTATTATTTTAGATAGTGGTGATGGTGTTACCCATTGTATTCCTATTTTTGAAATCTATGGATCCGGTTATTCTGGCACTGCTTATACCGTTTTTGGGAACTGCCATTGGGGCGGGTTTCGTATTCTTTATGAAGAAGGATATGCCGGCCCTCCTGCAGAAAGCGCTGCTGGGCTTTGCGTCCGGCGTGATGGTGGCGGCCTCCGTGTGGTCGCTGCTTATTCCGTCCATGGAGATGGGTCCTATCGGCCCAACTCTTGCGGGCCTTCTTGGCGGCTTTGCGTTCCTGCTTTTCATAGACCACGTGACACCGCACATCCATATAGGCGGTGAGGCCGAGGGCCCCCGCAGCAGCCTTTCCCGTACCGCAAAGCTGGCTCTGGCCGTGACCATCCACAATTTTCCGGAGGGAATGGCCGTTGGCGTTGCAATAGCCGGCGCTCTCCAGGCCGATTTCAATATGGCCGCCGCCCTGGCCCTTTCCCTTGGAATCGCCATCCAGAATATCCCCGAGGGCGCAATAATCTCGATGCCCCTTCGGGCGGCGGGAAACAGCAAGGGAAAGTCCTTCCTGATTGGGGCGCTGAGCGGAATTGTTGAGCCCATCGGCGGGGGACTGGTGCTGGGACTTGCATCGGCCATAACGGGAATCATGCCCTTCATGCTGTCCTTTGCGGCCGGCGCCATGCTCTACGTGGTGGTGGAGGAACTCATTCCGGATGCATCGCAGGGAGAGCACTCCAACCTTGGCACCGTTGGTTTTGCCATAGGTTTTGCCCTTATGATGGCCCTGGACGTGGTGCTGGGATAGATGAGGCTCCGGAGGGTAATACTGGCTCTGGCGGCGGTCCTTATGTCCCTGACGGCATCTGCAGGGACTCCGTTGAAGGAATCTGCGAACAGTGCCCATTGCCGCCAATCCATCCAGAACGCTCAGAACCGGGTTTTTATGTACTGGCGGCAAGGATTTACACTCAAAACCCCACTTCTTGCGCCGCGAATCCTCAAAATGTTCATTGTGAGCGTTCTGGGGGGATTGGCGGCAGAAGCATAAAGAAACACAGGACTTTGGACCAGGCCGTGGCAACTCTTCCTTGTGCTTAATGTGTTGAAAACCAAAGTGTTACGCGATTCCGATTGTGCGAAACGTCCAATCAGATTTGCGTAAGTGATTTATAATCAAGTGATTGCCTGCCAGGGCGTTTTTGGCCGATTGAGATGTTTACAGTGTTGCCATTCTGGTTAGGGAGTGGTGACAGGCGTGGATGGGGCGGTGTGCAGCGTTAGCGGTGGAAGTTAAGTGATTGATATACAATGTGTTATGAAGTTATTTGGGATTACCGGTAATTCCAAATAACTGTGTAAATAATTGAGAGATAAGGAGTTGGGCTCCACTGCGTCGGCATTACGGGGAGGGAAGGATGGCGGCTAGAGCTTTTTCTCGAAGTCCTTCAGGGCCGAAATGGCCTTGGGGCAGAGGATGAGGATGGAAATCACGGTGACCCAGGCCATGAGACCAACGCCAATATCTCCTATCTGCCACACTACGTCCGCCTCCTTCACAGCCCCGAACACCACGGCTCCAAGCATCACGGTCTGCAGGATGAGGATGACCGTGCGTTCTCCCTTGGATGGCGTGGAATCCTTTTTTCTGAACAGGTAGATGATGCTGGTCTCCGCGTAGAAGTAGTAGGCCATGATGGTGGTGAAAACAAAGAACACCATGGCAACGGAAACAAACTTGCTGCCAAAGCCCGTGAAGACGGAGTCCACTGCGCTCTGGGTGTAATTCACATAGTTTCCGCCAAGCTCAGGGGCGCCGCCAAAGAGCACCTGACCGTCCGGGCCAAAGATATTATAGGTGCCTGAACAGAGGATCATAAGGGCCGTGGCGGTGCACACCAGAAGGGTATCCACGTACACGGAAAACGCCTGCGCAAGGCCCTGCTGGGCAGGGTGCGGAACATCTGTGGCGGCCGATACTATGGCCCCCGTGCCCTGGCCGGCCTCGTTGGAGAAGATGCCGCGTTTCACGCCCATGGCGATGGTGGAGCCTATGATACCGCCGCAAACGGGATTGAGCCCGAACGCGCCCTTCACAATTGCTCCCAGCACCGCCGGGACGTCCTGGATATGGAAAGCCACCACAACCAGCGACAGTACAATATAGCCAAGCGCCATGAACGGCGTCACAATGGACGCAACGCGCGCAATGCGCTTTACCCCTCCAAGGATCACCAGCCCCAGTACAACCGCCAGCCCAATTCCGGCCGCAAGGGGAGTGACTGGGAAGGAATTATTAATGGCCGATGCAGCACCGTTAGACTGCACCGTTGGGAGGAAGAACCCGCAGGAAACCGCCGTGATGACTGCAAACACAATCCCAAGCCAGCGCGCCTTGAGGCCGTGCTCTATGAAACTGAACGGCCCTCCGCGGTACCCGGACGAATGATGGAACTTGTACATCTGGGCCAGGGTGGACTCCACAAAAGCTGTGGACGCCCCGAAGAAAGCCACCACCCACATCCAGAACACTGCTCCCGGGCCTCCAAATGCAATTGCCGTGGCAACACCCACTATATTTCCCGTTCCAACCCTTCCTGAGAGCGCAATTGAAAAAGCCTCGAAGGACGATATCCCCTTATTGTCCTGCTTCTTTGAGAACAGGGACCGGAGCATGAGGCCGAACCGCCTCACCTGGACAAAGCGCGTGCGGAAGGAAAAGTACAGCCCGGCGGCAATCAGGAGCACCACCAGCCCCGGATTCCATACTATGGCATTTATCTGAGATACTATCTTTTCAAACATAGGGGGAAGCAATGTATTTGCGAATATAATAAAAAATGTGCAATTTTGACAAATAATTGCCGATCAGTATGTTCCGTAGAATCATAGCCTTAGTGGCCCTTGCCGGCCTCACGGTCCTTTCCTGGGGCCAGGACAGCAGCGTGTACACGGACATTCCTGAAGGACGTGACGCTGTCAATGGGAATGTCCTACATGGTGGGCACAAAGAATATGCAGCTTCTGAAAAGAGCCTCGGAGGACGGCCGTCTTTTCTGGGCTTGGATATCCCTTCAGGCCGCTCCGAGGCTTCTTAATTACAAATGGTAGGGGAGTCTATCCCTTCATCACCTGATACTTTTCCTTCAGGAGTTCCACAACGGGATCCATGGCCTTGGGGAATACCTTCCGGAGGTCAATTTCATCGCTTTCGGAGAGCACCCTCTTCAGGGCCCTCATGAAGTTGTCCTTGATTTCCGTAGCAAGGTTTACCTTCACAATACCGTTATGGATGGCGTCCTTCACCTGGTCATGGGGAATGCCTGAGGAGCCGTGCAGGACCAGCGCCACGGGCGTTGCGGCGTGGATTGCGGCAAGGCGGGGGATGTCAAGGTGAGGGGGAAGTTTATAGAATCCGTGGGCCGATCCAATGGAAACTGCAAGGGCCGATACTCCGGTCCTGTTCACAAACTCAACCGCCTGCTCAGGGGTGGTGAAGCCGCCGCCCTGCTCCTGGCCGAGTTTTGCCACATAGCCTAGCTCCGCCTCTACGTTGGCACCGTAAGGCTTTGCCATCTCAACGGCTTTGGCCGATATCTCCACGTTCTCCTCAAAGGGTTTCTCCGAGGCGTCTATCATCACGGAGTCAAAGCCTTCGTCAAGGCACCTCTGGACAAGCTCCAGGCTGGGGCCGTGGTCCAGGTGGATGTAGCCCTGGAGGCCATAATCGGCCAAAACCTGCCTACCCATCTTGTATGCGGTATGAAGGCCCATGTAGTCAATGGATGAGCGGGTGAGCTGGAGCATCACGGGAGCGTTCATGGCCTTGGCGGCCTTGGCCACGCAGAGAAGGGTTTCGTAGTTATAGAAATTTGTTGCCAGGACGGCCGTTTTACTGGCCTGGCACTCATAGAGGACTTCTTTAATGGTTTTCATAGGAGCGAATAGTTTTTTTCCTTACAAATATAGCCATTTTTTCAGTTATCTTTGCAACATGAATAGAAGTTCCCAGCCCTTTGTGAAGCCCTCACCAGGGAACTTTCTGCCCTCATTCCCGGCAAGACCATAATGATTACCGTGGACCACAACTACAGTGAATAAAAAGTCCTAACGAGCAGCAAAATATCCCTATATTATTCCGCTGAGATTGTATTACTTTGCACCTTCAAAGTGTAAGAGTATGAATTTCAGCGGAATAATTGTAGGTGCGGCAGTGTTTCTGAGCATAGGGATATGCCACCCCCTTGTTATAAAGATGGAGTATGAACTTGGCAGGAAGAGCTGGTGGATATGGCTTGTGGCGGGGCTTGCGTTCATTGCGGTTTCCCTTTTTGTAAGGAATCAGATTGTTTCCATAATCCTTGGAGGCTTTGCATTCTGCTGCCTCTGGGGCATCCATGAGATGTTCCTCCAGGAAAAGAGGGTTCTGAAAGGCTGGTTCCCGGAAAATCCCAAACGCCACAATTATTACGAGAAGAAGCGGCGGGGAATGAAAATAAAGTAGTAACTTCGCAGTCCAAAAAAGTTTTGGTTATGGCCATTTGGATTGTACTGCCTATACTTGCTCTTTTAATGTTCGACCTTGGGCTCACGCTCAGGTTTGAAGACTTTGGAAGGGTTGTAACCCGCCCCTGGCCCATTGTGATTGCCCTTTTCGGACAGCTTGTTCTGCTTCCGCTCATAGCGCTGGGGCTTGCCATGGCGTTCAAGCTTACTCCGGTGTTTTTTATCGGCCTTATTCTCATTGCGTGCTGTCCGGGCGGCAGTTCATCTAATGTGTTCTCCAAGCTTGCCAAGGGTGACGTGGCGCTTTCTGTCACTCTCACGGCCCTCAGCAGCATCATCACGCTTTTCACTATCCCCGTGATCATGGGCGTTGCAACGCGTCTGGTGGGGGAGAGCGTGGGCATTAGCCTTCCCATAGGCAACCTCATCAAGCAGAACCTTGTTATGATGCTGGTTCCAGTGCTCCTTGGAATCGGCCTTCATTACGCCTGGCCCAAGGGAGCAGAGAAAACGGACAAGGTCCTTAGCAAGCTGGCCTTCCCGCTGCTTCTTGTACTCATTACCATTTTCTATATCCAGCACCACAAGACCATCCTGGATAACATCGGAATCCTTGGGTTCTGCGTCACCGCCCTTATCATTGTGGCCATCACCTGCTCCTCGCTCCTGTCCCGCCTTGTGCGCACGGACTCCGCCCAGCGCCGCACCGTGGTCATTGAAGTGGGCATGCAGAACGCCGCCCAGGCCATTGCCATTGCCTCCAGCCCCTTCATCTTCGCCAACGAAGAGATGGCCATCCCCGCCATCCTCTACTCCCTAATGATGAACATCGTCCTCCTCATCTACGTGGGCGTTGTCCGCCGCAGGAACTAACACTGCTGGTAATGCCGATGCGGTGCCATGCCGGTAATGCCGATGCGGTGGAGCCTAAGTGCTTAGATATCAGTTAGTTGTAAGATTCTTTGGGATTACCAGTAATCCCAAATACCTGTGTAATACATTGTATTTCAGTCAATTAACCTCCACCCTAATTCTTTCATCTCCAGCAGTTCCTGTGCCGAGATAACAGAACACTTAAAATGATTATCTTTGCACCATAATGAAGATCATCGTAGCACCGGACTCTTACAAGGGCTGCCTCACCGCAAGGGAGGTGGCAGGGGCTATCGGCCACGCAATAAGGGAATCGTGCCCCGACGCCGAAATAATTACAATTCCTTTGGCCGATGGCGGAGAAGGCACGGTGGAGATCCTCTCGGAGGCCCTTGGCGCAAAGATCCAAACCGCTACCGTCACGGATCCCCTTGGAAGGAAGGTGCAGGCAAAATACGCCCTCAAGGGGGACACCGCCATAATTGAAGTGGCCGAGGCCTGCGGGATGAAACTGCTCCGGAAAGAGGAACTTAACCCCCTCAAAGCCAGCACAAGGGGAGTGGGGGAGCTCCTGATTGCGGCAAGGGAAAACGGCGCAGACCACCTTATAATCGGCCTTGGAGGCACCGCAACCTGCGACGGCGGGGAAGGAATGATGACGGTCCCGGGCATCCGTGAAGCGCTCAAAGGGGCAAGGATAGAACTTCTCTCGGACGTTGACAATCCCTTTACCGGAAAGGACGGCGCCGCGCGTGTCTTTGCCCCTCAGAAGGGCGCAACCGGGGCCGATATTGAAATCCTGGAGCACCGCCTCACCCAAATTGCCCAAAGGATTCTCAAGGAAACCGGCAGGGACATTACCGCTCTTCCCTGCGCCGGAGCCGCAGGCGGCCTTGGCGGCGCGCTTGTCGGCTGGTTCGGTGCCACAATCACCTCCGGCATTGACCGCATCCTGGACCTGGTCCACTTTGACGAACAGAAAAAAGGGGCCGATCTAATCATCACCGGCGAAGGCAAATCCGACCTCCAGACCCTTCACGGAAAGGTCCCTGTGGGTGTTCTCCGCCACGCCGGCAGTATCCCCGTTGCCCTTGTCTCCGGCCGCATAGACGCCAAAGCAGAACTTCTTGAAGCCGGCTTCAGCCGCCTCATAGAGGTCACCCCGCGCGAGATGCCGCTGCCTCTTGCCCTCCAGCCGGAAGTGGCCATCCGGAACATCCGCGCCGCCCTCACTTCCGAAACTTAAACCGCACCACCCCGTCTCATAGTGCCTTCAGAGGGCACCCCCTGTTGTTTACCCCCACTCCTGAACATAGGGTAAACCGCACTACCCCCTCTCAGAACTACTTCTGTGGCAGCTGCCTGTTGTTTAAGTTTCGTAGTTTAGGCT
>OMQK01000092.1:6875-7741 GCA_900313205.1 uncultured Bacteroidales bacterium
GTTTAGGCTGGACCTCTCATTTCTAGCGAAGCCGGGAAATATCAAATAATATTGATATTAATTTGAATATTTAAGAAATAACTGTATATTTGCATCAGCTTGAAAAAGTTAGCATGCACCAAGGTGCGTTGCCTCGCAGGGAGGGTTATCCTCCCTGTTGTTTTTTATATAATAAATGTATTTCCCCTTTCTCATATTTCCACACCTCATCTATTGGGGCGTTTAAGTTGACTCTCGCCATAATTAGTTTTCTGATATGCCGATCAACAGCCCCTTTGTTATTATTTATGATTATTCGTGAGCTTTGACGGGTGCCGTGTGTTAGCATTCTTTGTATTTTTTTCTTACACCAAGGCTTTTCATAGCTTTCATACTCATAAAAGTAGTTGTCGACTAACAAGTCAGGACACTTTCTATAGTATCTGGTTCCAATTAATGAGCCATATACTTCCTTATATAAACTATCTTTATAGTGCAGACTTCTCAGAATTTTAACAGTATGTCCAAGGCGAGCAAAGCAATTTGCTATAACGATGAGATCGTTATAGTCGGATTTGGACTTGTCAAGTCCCTTCATGAAAAATACTGTCCCTTGACCGGAGTATTGTTTGTATTTTATAAATAGCTCGCAATCACTCATAACAATGATTGAATAATAGTAATATGGGCATATCCGAATCAGATAATGCTCATTAAGAAACAACAATAGTCTTTTTGTGAAGGGAGCCGCTTCCAAGACGTGGAAGACTTACCATACTCCTGATTTCATTAGCGGCCGATTTACGACCTATTGCAACTACAAATATAGTTGTATTGTTTTTCTTTTGCAATATACAATTATAAAGATGCCCTTTGCAGAACCGGAT
>OMQK01000269.1 GCA_900313205.1 uncultured Bacteroidales bacterium
TGGAGCTGCCATTCAGCTATCCTTGCTTCCAGTTGCTTGCGGAGCGGGCCGGTTCCACCGATAACCAGGTGGAACTCTTCCGGCAGGTATTTCATGGCATCTATCAGATAAGAATAGCCCTTGTAGGGTACCAGGCGGCCGACAGACAGGATGAGCTTCTTTCCCGGGAGCCGGTTCCTAAATAGTGCAACCCGCTCTGCGTCCGGTTGGACGGGAAGGATCCCGATGGGGATGAAAGTGCATTTTTGCTGTGCATCCCGCAGGTGAGGGGACTCCCGGACATAGACCGGACTGGTGCCCACAATCTTGTCGGCGCGGCGGATCAGCCAGCGCTGGAGCGGCTGGTAGAACTGGAAAAATACCTTCTGCGAAACAATATCGGAATGCCAGTGAAGGACAACGCGGCCCTTGAACCGGGACCGCCATAAGGCCATCGCGGCCATGGGGTCGGGGTGATGGACGTGAATGATATCATATTCATCCTTGTGCTCTTTGAGGTAGCGGATCATGGCCGGCGAGAGCATGGTTCCCGCTTTCTTGGCAAGTGCCTTGACACAAATCACGCGTCCCGACGCATTCAGCTGGATCACCCGGCAAGGCTCTTCCTGAAAAGCGGCACAAAGCATATCACAGGGGATACCTGCGGAAGAAATTCCATCCGTGAGGTCGAACATGACTTTCTCCACGCCGCCCCTAATGGGATAAAATTTACCAAGTTGGAGGATTTTCATGCGAGCAATAGTTTGAACAATGATTCCCAATCCGGTGCAAAAGGAGGCTGGATAAAGGAACGTTCCACCGGTTGAAAGTCTTTAAAGGATCCTTCAATTACATCTTGCATACACCTGGATAATGCTTGAGAATCCGTAACTGGGAAATAGCGTACCGAACAAGCGCCGGCAGCCGTTTCGTGGGCATAGGGCAAATCGGCCAGAATCATGGGTTTTCCCGTGGGCAGGAATTCCGAGATGGGAAGGCCCCAGGTTTCGGCTCGCGAGGGGAGGACAAGGGCAGAGGCTTCACCATAAGCGCGGGCCAGTTCTTCACGGGAAAGAAAACCCTGGAAGTCGATGGAATCCACATCGCCCCAATTCTGTTTCAAGAAAACGGCGTATTTATTTTCAGTACCACGCACTGTAATAACCACACGGAAGCGACCTGTACCGATACGCGTCTCCAATTGCCGGGCAGCCTCGCAAAGGGTTTCGAAATTTTTATGGCAATCCGGTGTCCCCACACACAGGAATATAGGGGGATTGACGGGAGTCTCTGAAATCTGAGGCAGATTGAAGGAGGGAGGAGCTACAATAATGTTCCCGACCGGGAAATGCAGCATTCTGGCCATCGCCTGCCGCATCCATTCTTGTTGGACAATTAAATATTGATTCCTGTGCACGTTCCACCGGTAGGCATAGCGGGTAAACTTCGAAAACAACACAATTTTCCGGTCCATCTGCCAATCCTGCCAGGTTGTTCTGATAAAAGGGAAGGACGTATGGCAATACACGGCCTGTCGCAGAGCCTTTACCCGGGGTGTGGTGTCGTGGAGCGACAACCATAAATCGGTTGCTGGCAACTGCTTGGAAAGGCGGTACATGGTTACGTATTCGCACCAGAGGCGCCGCAGCCATCCCTTGACACTCCAGGGAATCTCAAAATAATCGATGCCGGGATAGTTGCAGAGTTCCCGCTTGTGCACCAAGGCCGTCACATGTAGGTCCGGACGGCTTGCTAGGTATTGCAGGCAGTCGCGTAGGACGGTAAGCGTACCTCCTTTTCGGACGTTTACGGCCGATATTACTATATTTCTTGGAACAGACTGATCCATTGTTTCATGATAGTCTCTTTATCCCAGCGGGAAGCGTTTTTTCTGGCTGTCATCCCCATCTGTATTCTCAACTCTTTATTCTGAATGAGTGTGAGGAGGGCATCGGCAAAAGCAATGGTATCCCCTTCGGGAATCAGGAAACCGTCTTCTCCGTTGGTGATGACATCCCGGGGACCGCACTTGCAGTCGAAAGCCACAGCAGGTATGCCGAAGGACTGGGCCTCCAGCAAAACCATCGGGAGCCCTTCATAGCGGGATGTCAACACAAAGATGGATGCTTTCTGATAAATGGAATCAATAGCTCTTGTAGGCGCCATAATCTGGGCGGAATCGGCCAGGTCTAAATCAACAATCTGTCTTTTCAGGTCGGATTCCAACTCACCATTCCCTAACAGATATAGTTTCCATCCGTGCCCGGGGGGCAAACGCTTTATGACGATATTCCAGCTGTCTATCAGGCGGTTAAAGGCTTTCTGGTGAGAGAGGCGTCCTGCGGCCATGACTATTCTGCTTGTCAGGTCAGATGGCGATTGGGGAATGTGCTCAAGAAAATTGGGAATGACCGTGCCATTGGCCGGAGATCCCCAGTAGGTATAATCTTCGTGCGTGAGCACGACAAAACGGTCAAAGCGTGCGGCAATACGGGTTTCCCGCTTGCTGCGATAGCGGTCGATCGCCCCCCAAAGACCTGTTCGCTCATACTGCAGTCTCTTATATCTGGAGAAATGGACTTCAAGGATTTTTCTGCTGCCATCTGTGATGAAGGGGAGAAAGGATTCGTCACCGCAGAACATGGAGACCGTAATGTCGGGATGCTCCTGGAGAAGAAGCGCCCGCAAGGTTCTCCGGTGCCGTCTTTGTTTTCCGGGGTAATGGAGTACCTTATTCCAGACGGAGGAACCATTATT
>OMQK01000055.1 GCA_900313205.1 uncultured Bacteroidales bacterium
TATCCACGCTGTAGGCGGTGAGGCTGCCGTCTGTCTGATAGGGCCACTTGATGAAACGGGCGCCTTCCATACGGTCAAGACCTCTTCCGAAGTGATCTTCAGGAATGGGGGTGTCAAGAAGGCTGTATGGAAGTTTGATGGGTTTGCCTTGGGCATCAAGGTCGTCAACCATCACTCGCTGGCCGTTTGAATCGTAGATGTCTCCAAATAACCAAGTGTCGGTTTTACGTGTGTCATTGGCATCATATCTGGCCATAAAGTCAGGTTGTCCCATATGGGTGCCGTTCCACGTGCCTGCGGTGATGTTGTAGGCGGGGAAAATATCCTCGTTCAGGGTGAGAACAAAAGGATAGAAGGTATGGGAAGTATAAATACTGCTATAGGGTATAGCAAGAATGGCTTCTGTTGAACCTTCGTTATGTATTGCAAAGTTCTGTGCGTAAGTAGGCGTCAGATGGAAGTGACCGCTGTTCATAATAGCTTCGCACTGCTCCTTTGCCTTTGCCCATTGTTCCGTTCCGGTGTAAACCTTTGCGTTGAGATAAAGTTTTGCCAGCATAAAACGGGCGACATCCTGCGTTACACGGCCGTATGTCTTGGTCGTGGGAGTGTCTTCCAGAAATTCCAGATTTGTTAGCAACTCCTGCTCCATCCAAGTGTACATCTCTGAACGGGATTTTACCTCTGGAAGGGTTGTAACGGTTTTGTCGATGGAGAACGGAACTTTGCCCCAGAGGTCAACAGCCATAAAATAGTAGTAAACCCTCAGAACCTTGCACTCTGCGATATTCTGTTTTACCATCGGGCTTTGTTCAAGCTTCTCAAGCTCATAAATTGCATCGTTACAGGCCGATATTCCGTTGAAGCAGAAATCCCAGCCGGTTCCGACAAGTTTATTGCTGGTGGTGATGTTATGGGTCTGGAGTTCAGTATAACGGGCTTCGCCCCAGTGCTTGTCATACGATTTGGGGACGGCGAGTTCATTGCCTAACTGAAGGACAAGAGTCCAATAACTCTGCTCTTCTCCCCAGTTCTGCAATTTGGTATAGGGACGGGAGGTATACTGAGCGATGACCTCGTCGTGCTTCATAAACTCTTCCTTGGAGATCTGGGAATAGAGTTGCTCGTCCAGGTTGGTGCAGGCGGCCATTGCCAGCACTGCAAATGCTATGGTGACAATTTTTTTCATACTCTTAGAACTTTACGGTGGCACCAAGGGTGAACATACGGGTGCGGGGATAATAGCTTGTTCCCTCGATACCCGGGGTAAGGCCGGAAAGCTGAACTTCGGGGTCTACGCCGGTGTAACCGGTGATGCAAAGCAGGTTCTGTCCTACCAGATATACGCGCATCCCCTTTACGAATCTGTTTTTCCAGGGAACATCATAAGAGAAGGTGACATTGTCAAGCTTTACGTATGTGGCGTCTTCAAGAGTACGGCTGGAATATACCACCTTTCCGGTGTATTCCGTATAATTGAGCCAGGAAGCCAGGACGTTCTTTACGCCCATCTCAGAGATATTCTCATACAGGGCCCTGAGCTGGTTGAAGGCCTTGCCTCCAAAGGAGCCGCGGATGGTGGCGCTGAGAGAGAAAGGACCGTAAGTGAGAGTATTGCTCCAGCCAAGGGTGAAGTCCGGGTATGCAGATCCAAGATTTACCCATTCGTTCTGGTCAATATTCTTGAGCTTCTGGTTACCGTCTCCGGAGAACTTGGTGAAGAGTGGTCCGTAGAAGGTACCGATGCTTTCTCCTTCAATAAGCCTCTGGCAGTTTGCTCCAAGAGGAGTGTTGAGCCAGCCGATGCGGTATTCCTGTCCCTGGAACTCCTCATTGGTGAAGGAGATGAGTTTGTTGCGGTTCATTGAGAACACGATGGAGGTGTTCCAGGTGAAGTTTTTGGTCTTCACGGGATCACCCCACAGGGTAATTTCCAAACCGGTGTTGGAGATAGCTCCCACGTTGGTGAAGTACTTCTCATAATCGTACGGAGGAACAGGAACCTTATAGTTGTAAAGAAGGTTGCTGGTGAGGCGGTAGTAGTAATCTATGGTGCCGCCTGCGCGCCCGTTAAGGAATGAGAAGTCCAGACCTACGTTCCATTCGCTCTTCTTCTCCCACTGGAGATCAGGGTTGGCGTTGCTTGATGGAGCGTATGAGTTGGACCACTTGCCGTCATAGTAGAAATATCCGACGGGCTCTACCCTCAGGATAGACTTGTAGTTGGCAAAATCCTGGTTGCCGGTCATACCAAAGCCGGCGCGGAGCTTGAGCTCGTCTATCCAGGTGATATTCTTCATAAAAGGCTCTTCAGTGATGCGCCAGCCAAGGCTTACGGCGGGGAAGAGGGCCCACTTGTTGTTTACGCCAAAACGTGAAGAACCGTCGTAACGCAGGGAGACGGAAGCCATATACTTTTCGGCATAATTGTACATTACGCGGCCGAAGAATGCGATGTAGCGGCTTCCCTCACGGTTGGAAGACATATCTGCCTTGCCGTCCTTGATGGCGCTACCGGCACCCATATTGTTGGTTTGGAAATAGTCCAGGTCAAATCCGTAGTTGGACATATAGTTGCTGCGGGAACTAAGTTCCTGGAAAGCATAGCCGGCAACGGCCTGGACGTGATGGTTTCCAAACACGTTACTGTACTGGAGAGTACTTTCAAACTGGATGTCGCTGTCAAGCTCGTTGGAAATCTCTGCGATACCTTTCTTTCCACTCTCTCCGGGATAATTCCTGGTGCGGTAATCTCGGTTTTCATAGCGTTCTACGCTGTAGCTCACAAAGTTGTCCCATTTGAGGCCCTTTACCGGGAGAATATTGAGGGTAGCACGGCCGTTTACGCCGATGTCGTCAATCTCAGTGTTGGAGTCGCGCTCGTTGAGCATTGCCACAGGGTTGTAGTAATCCATTGACTCGCTTTGGGTGAAATAACCTCCTCTGCCATTCTCGTCATATACCGGTTCAGTGGGGTTGTGAAAGAAGGCCTGACGGAAAATGCCCATACGGGCGCCCTTGTACTGACGCTTTACATAGTTTAGGTTAACGTCAAAATTGAGCCAGCCCTCAAGGGCTTCCTGACGGATATTGCTCTTGATGAGGTATTTGTTGGCATCGTTCTTCTTGAGGATACCCTGGTTCTGCTCCACATTGATGACAGTACGGTGGCTGAATTTGTCTGAGCCGCCGGATATTGCCAGGTTGTGCTTGTGGCTAACCGGAGTACGGGTGACTTCCTTGAACCAGTCGGTATCATATCCATAAAGTTTATTCTTATTGGCGGGCAGATACTCGTTGATGGTATTGGTAAACTGCTCGGCATTCATAGGTACGGCCCTTGAGCGCACGGTTTGTACGGTAACCTGGCCGTCATATTCCACATTGGTGTGGCCCGCGCGTGCGCGCTTTGTAGTAATAATGATAACTCCGTTGGTGCCGCGGGTACCGTAGATGGCGGCTGCGGAACCATCTTTCAGGACGTCGATTGACTCAACCTCCTGGAAGTTGATGCTGCGGATATCGGCACCCACTACACCGTCAATGATGATGAGCGGGCCCTGGCCTGCGCTGAGGGTGTTGGTGCCTCGGAGCAGGATTTCGTAGGATGCGGTGGGGTCTCCGCCGTTGGGGTTGGTGACGCTGAGGCCGGCCACCTTGCCCTGGAGCATACCCGCTGCCGATGTGAATGAACCCTTGTCAAAGTCTTCGGCCTTTAGGCTTACCACTGATCCGGTGACTTCCTTCTTGGTGGTGGTGCCGTAACCGATGGCTACGGACTCTTTAAGCAGAGTGGCCTCTGAAGGGTTTAACTGGATATTGTACTGTGTGGCGTCACCCACGGTGAAACTACCGTCGTCATAACCTAGATAGGAAACTGTTACCACAGCTCCGCTTTTGGCGCTCACGGAAAAGGCTCCGTCTACGTCTGTGATTGCGTAGGCGTTTGTCCCGCTTACAACCAAGGTTGCGCCAGGGAGAGCGTCACCTCGCTCGTCTGTGACCTTTCCCGTCACAGTTTTTGTCTGTGCGAAAGCTGCAACCCCGATAAGCATCAGGGCGGCAGCTGTAAGGAATTTATGTATATTACTCATATTGGCTTGTTTTTACATTCCGGCTATGACAATGCAGGACAGACCGGCAAGGAAGAGGCCGAACATAAGGGCAAGGAGGCCGTAGACACCCTTGCTGGCGCCCTTGAACTCCTTCCAGATGAATACGCCCCAGATGGCGGCAATCATAGGTGCGCCCTGGCCCAGTGCGTATGAGACGGCGGCGCCGGCTTCACCTGCGCTGATATAGTTCAGGGATGTACCAAGTGCCCAGATGCAACCGCCGAGGACGCCCACGAGGTGGGTCTTGAGGTTGCCGTCAAAGTACTGCTTGTAGGTGACAGGCTCTCCCACGAAGGGCTTTTTCATCACTATGGTGTTCACTACAAAATTGCTCAGGAACACGCCAAGAGAGAAGATGACCATTGCAGTATAAGGGGTGAGCTTTCCGGCTGCAGGATTGTGGAAATCGGCCAGGTCTACACCATTATATACAAGTGCGCTGAAGAAGGACATAATGAGGCCTGCCAGCACTGCCAGGATGATGCCCTTGCGGTTTTGCTTGGGATCACGCTGCTCGTTGGAAACCTTGCCTGAAGCTACGCCGTTGCAGATGACGGCAATAACCACCAGGGCCACGCCAAGCCACAGCAGGCCGGTGTTCTGGCCCTCTGTGGGGTGCAGAAGGAGGTTATTCAGAACGCCCATCACTAGTGCGATGCCAACGCCAAGAGGGAAGGCAACGGCAAGGCCGGCGATAGAGGTTGAGGCCGATAGCAGGATGTTGGAAACGTTGAATACCACGGCGCCAAGGAGGACCCAGCCGATGCTGGCCCAATCGGCCTGTGCAAGGTCCTTGAGGAAAGGACGTCCTTCTGCTCCGATGCTGCCGGCGGTGAAAGCCAGAAGCAGGGAGAAGAGGACCATGCCGATTACGTAGTCCCAGTAAAAGAGCTCATAGCGCCAACTTTTGGCTGCGAGTTTCTGGGTGTTGCCCCATGAACCCCAGCAAAGCATGGTGATAAAGCAGAAAACGACTGCGAGTGAATAACTGCCAACGATAAACATATTCTTATAATTTTAAAATTTTAAATCTTTACGGTAAGGGATTGAGTTTTGTGCGCCCATCTTCTGTACGGTAAGTGCCGATGCCGCGCAGGCGAACTCTGCGGCCTCCTTGAGGGATTTTCCTTCGGAGATGGCTACGCAGAGGGCACCGCAGAAGGTGTCTCCGGCGGCAGTGGTGTCTACGGCCTTCACTTTATGTGCAGGGACAAAGACTGAAGGGCCGCCTTCGCAGATGAGGGCGCCTTTGCTTCCCATAGTGACGATGAGTTTCCCTACGCCCTTTGCCTGCATTGCCTTTGCGGCGGCTTCCGCCTCTTTTTCAGATGTGACAGGCATACCGCTGAAGGTTGAGAGTTCCGTTTCATTGGGAATGAAAAGGTCTATGTTGCGGAAGAGCTCTTCCGGGAGGGGGCAGGCGGGTGCGGGATTGAGGACAACGGTCTTGCCGGCTTGGTGCGCAATCTTTGCAGCCTTGAGGACGGAAGGGATAGGGCTCTCCAGCTGAAGGAGAAGGATATCACAACTTTCAAGGTCCTTACGTGATTTCTCGATATCATCTTCCGTGAGGTCTCCGTTGGCGCCGGAAGCTACCACTATGCAGTTCTCCGCGTGTGAATCCACATAGATAAGTGCTACGCCGGAGGGAAGATTGGAGCGGAGAATGCCGGAAGTGTCCAGACCTTCCTTTTCATACTGTGCTATGGAATTGTCCCCGAACATGTCCTTTCCCACCTTGCAGATGAACTTGACCTTACCGCCAAGCCTCTGGGCGGCCACTGCCTGATTTGCGCCTTTTCCGCCGGCGCCCATTGTGAAAACGCCTCCCAGGACGGTTTCACCGGGACGGGGAAGTTCCGCGGTCTTTGCGGTCATATCCGTATTACTGCTGCCTATGACCAGAATAGTTTTTGGGCTCATATCTTTAGTGTTATTTTGTGCTCAAATTTTGCGCAAACGATTGCGCTATCCTAAACAAATATAATAAAAAATTTTTAGGTTGTTTCGGTATGTTTCAAAAAAAATGCATAAAAGTGTGTATCTTTGGGGGAAATATTAAACAAATGGGCCACAAAAACACACTCCTTACCGTCTCTGAACAAACCGGATACTCCGTATCAACGGTTTCACGGGTGCTTTCTGGCAAGGCGCGTAAATATAGGATCAGCAGGGAGGCGGAGGAAAAGATTTCGGCCGAGGCAGCCAGGCTTAACTTCCAGCCCAATCTCATTGCGCAGACCCTGAGGACCCAGCAGTCAAAGACCATCGGCCTTCTTATTCCGTCCGTTGACAATCCTTTCTTTGCAACGCTATCAGGTATTATTATAGGTATACTCAATGCAAAGGGATATCATACGCTTCTGGCCGATTCCCGTGAGTCCGGAAAGGATGAGATCCAGGAACTCAGGATGTTTATGAGCCGCAGCGTAGACGGTATTATCTGCATCCCGGCATCTTCTACACCGGATTTCCATGAACAGGTATCCTCCCAGATTCCCATGGTCCTTATAGACCGTCACTTCAAGAGTACCTCTTTGTCTTATGTGTGTACTGACAATTACGCGGGCGCAAGAATGGCCACTGAATACCTTCTTGGCAAGGGATACAAGAGCATTCTGGCTATCCAGGGCGTACCTGATTCAATGCCTAACAGGGAGCGTGTAAGGGGATTCAAGGAAGCGATCGGCGTTCATGGCGTAACATACAGCGTGGTTGGAGATGCCTTTTCCGTTGAGAATGGCAAGAGGGAAGTGCTCAGCGCTTTTTCCGGTGCTCAGAAACAATTTGATGCCGTGTTTGCATTCAGTTCAACTATCCTCCTTGGGGCAATTGATTCGCTGAGGCGTCTAGGACTCATGCCAGGGAAGGATGTTGGTATCATCTCATATGACAACAACGGCTTCCTGGATTTTATGGATCCTGCCGTCACAAGGGTTGAGCAGCCGCTGAGGGAAGCAGGCCAGATTGCCGTAGACACCCTGTTCGAGATTATCGGCGCCCGCCGCTCCGGCCATCCTGATCCTCCCTCACGCCAAATCCTGATTCCACCTACGCTTGTGGTACGTGGGAGTTGCTGACAGCATTGCCAGGTAAATCTCTCGTCTGTCCCTGTCCGTGTTTCTGAGGAGCTGAATGAGTTGGCTCCTCCTCACACTTACTATTTTTCTGGAGCTTAGATTTGAGAACCTTGCAATCAGGTAATCCGGAAAGCCGGCTGCACTGTAAGTTATTATTGAGATGTCCTCTTTGGTCAGGTACGGATAATCATCTGTCAGGGAGGTCCTGATGCCGTCCATTTCCTCATCCAGTTCTCTTTGGAGACGCCCTTTTTTATTGGCAGTTCCAAAGCGTCTGGCGCATAGGGCTGTATAAACTTTCATGAGATTTTGCGGGATTACAAGGACCCCTGCATCTATGTCTTTAAGAAGGATTGTGAGGATAATACCTGCGAAGTAGTATCTGCTGCGGAAACGGTGCAGATTATCTAGCATTTGTTTAGTTTGGGAATTATTCATTTTTGCGGAAAAATTTTGGCCGCAAAAATAGATTTGCCCATAGAGATAATGAAAAATGGACGTGCCTATTTCGTCCATCGGTAAGTGTTTGAAAAACAGTTGATTATTTGTGCGGTATCACGCCTCCCATCCTAAAAACCCCGCCTCAGCCCCTTCAGGGGCCGTTTTTCTTAAGACCAAAAAAGCGCAAAGATCTTCCACTTTAAGTGTTGTACGTGATAATTTTGTCAAAGAGGCCGCAAGCGGCTTCTAAATTTCAGAAAAATCATCTATATTTGCGAAAACTAATGAGAGTGATAAGCAAAAGAACACTTGTGGAGTATTATACCAAGCACGCCGATGCCAAAGTAGCGTTGGAAGTTTGGTATAAAAAGGTAAAACAATTGGAATGGAACAATTTCTCTGACCTGAAACGGGCATTCGGGTCTGCAGACAATGTTGGGAACAAGCGTGTAGTTTTTAATATAAAGGGAAACGATTACCGTCTTGTTGCAATCGTTCAATATGACATGAAACGAGTCTTTGTGCGTTTCATCGGAACGCACAGCGAATATGACCGTCTGACTGAAGAAATGATAAAACAAATCTGACTATGGCAAAGATTGATTCGTTAGAGCAGTATGATGCTGTTATGCTAAGAATTGAGGAACTCCTCAAGATTGTTGATGACGGCATGCCGGCCAATGATAAGAACGTTGTTGAATTAGTGCTGCTCAGTGACCTTGTTGAGGAATATGAGGATATTCATTATCCAATAAGTACTCCTTCCTTGACAGATGTGTTGAAACTCAAGATGTATGAGATGGGACTATCTCAGGCCGCTCTGTCGTCCCTTCTGGGTATGAACCAGTCCAAGATCAGTGAAATTCTTGCCGGAAAGTCAGAGCCCACACTCAAACAGGCAAGAAAGATATCAACGGTTCTTGATATCCCGCCGTCTGTAGTACTTGGAGTATAAAAAAAGCCCCCTGGAACTCAGGAGGCTTTTTTTAAAATAGCGATGTAAGACCCTTAGTCTTTGGCCGGCTTACGCGCAGCGTACATGATCTTAAGGGCGGAGCAGCGACGCAGCTCCTGCTTTACATCGGAAACGATACCCATACGGACATCCTGGTCTACCCTGAGGTTTACGGTCATAAGGGACCTCTCAGCTTCTGACATGGCGTCACGCTCTGCAGCGATGAAGTCACGGATGTCGGACACAGTCTTGAAAGAGTCGTTGAGCTGGATACGGGCGTCGGTACCGTACATTGCCTGATACTGCAGGGTGGGGCTACCGATGTTGATATTGGCGCTCAGGTCTTTTCTCTCCAGTTTGGCTACCTCAGATGCAACCGGCATGGTGACTTTCACCTTTTGCTCGGTTTCTCTCATCTGGGTAGTAACCATGAAGAAGAACAGGAGCATGAACACGATATCGGAAAGGGAGTTGGACGATGCCTGGGGGACTTCCTTCTTATTGCTGGAACTTCCGAATTTTGACATAATTCTTACCTCCTATCTTTTTTTACCAGTGTCCTTAGGCTCGGCCTCGGAGATGTTCTGAGGTACGGCCTTTTTCACAATATCCTGCTCCTCTTCGGAGAGCTTGGAGAATTTCTTGCCGAAGTTGGCACGGGAGAACTCGTCGCGGAGCTCGTTCACGGCTTTTACCAGTTCGTTCTGCACTGCGATATAGGCCTGGTAGCTGGTACCACGGTCGTTCTGCAGGGAGATAACACCCTTGGAAACCTTGTAGGTCTTGCCCTCGATTTCCTTGTCTTCCTTTTCGGGGAGGTTAGGGTCGTTGGTAGGGTTGGTGAGGAACTCTTTGATCTTGTCTTTCAAGT
>OMQK01000023.1 GCA_900313205.1 uncultured Bacteroidales bacterium
TCTTCGCAATGACAAGGACGACCGTCGCAAAGCTACCATGATGCTACCCGGAGACAAATATGAGTACTTCTGGACAGATAAAGGCGGTTTTGACTTCATCCGTTTCATTTATGATACCGAATATGGTGCAGGCGGTCCCGGTGGATCCATGCAGTGTCCAACCGGCTCCAACAACGTGAAGCACCTGTACGGAGACAATGCCGACCACATTGCCGGCGTAGGCGTTCCCGCCGCCAGAATGGCCAGCCAGCTGCCCACCCACCTTGTGCGTCTGAGCGATGTATATCTCATCTATGCCGAGGCCAAGTTCCTCACAGGTGAAGAACCTGTCGCACGTAAGTATGTCAATTACGTACGCGAACGTGCGCATGCTGAACCTTTTGATGCCGCTATTACTTATGCCGACATCTGGAAAGAGCGTCGTCTTGAACTGGCTGGCGAAGGTGACCGCTGGTACGATTACGTCCGCCGCGCCTACTACGATATGGACTACTGCATCAATGAGCTCAAAAATCAGCGCCGTTCCGACTACTACGGTCTTGATGACCTGTGGAAGGGCTACTATGAGACCGGCGTATGGAGCAAGAAGGGCCAGAAGGATAAGACTGGCTATCCCGGCACCAACTATGACAATCCCAACGTGACAGCAGAAAGCTTCCAGCTGCCGTTCCCTACAGAGGACGTAGTGTTCAACAAGAACATGGCGTCAACTGCCGAGGCGATTCACGTTGATAATATCCGTGAGGCATATCCGTATAACTTCTAACAGAACAGACAATGAAAACAAACAATATCATAAAAGGCATTTTGGCTGTGTCCGTTCTCCTTATCGGATTGGCTTCCTGTGAAAGGGCCGATTATCCGGACCGCTACCGTGTAACCAAGGGCAAGCCTACCATTGATTACATTCGTTATGCCAACAAGGACATTCTCCTTGACAAGGCTTATATGGATGAGACTGTTTGCGTTGTTGGACAGAATCTTACTTCTGTAGTTAAACTCCTTTTCAACGACCAGGCTGCAATCCTGAACACCAGTTTCATTACCGATAAAACCATGTTGGTCACAATCCCTAAAACCAAGGCCACAGTGCAGACCAACATGATCTATTTCATCACGGCTGCCGCCGATACAGTCTCCTACGGTTTTGAGGTCATGCCTCCCGCTCCGGTTGCCAGCGGCATGGACTGCGAATACACCAAGCCCGGACAGAGAGCCAAGATCTTCGGTGATTACTTCATCGACCTTGAGTATGTTGAGTTCCAGGGTCTTAACGCCAGAGTTGAGGCTGAAGATATCACGTACACGGAGTCTGAGTTGGAACTTACTATCCCCACTACTGCAACATCCGGTATGGTGAAAGTAAAGACAAAGTCTGGTCTTTCCGGATCCATGTTCCATTATATGGACCAGAGGGGTCTCCTGTTTGACTTCGATGGCAAGACCGGCCTGTACGGCGATGAAAGCCACGGATGGCACCAGCAGGTGGTTACCTCTGATGAAACTTCAATTTCAGGTAAGTTCCTCCAGCTTGGAGACGGAGCTACTGAGCTGAAAGCTGACGGAAGCACCTGGGCTGACGGCAACTTCTCATTTGAGTACTGGCCCGGAATGTGGGAAAGCCCCGTGGAAACCTTCTCCAACCCTAAGGGTCTGAAACTGTCAGCCCTGGTGGACTTCACGGACTATGCCAATATGGGCTACAAGTTCGAGATGTTCGTGCCTGAGGATCATCCCTGGAAGGGTACTGCCATGCAGATTCTTCCGGCATCTATTTATACTGTTCATAACGGTGCCAACGAGGGCGTTACCGATGAAGATGGCGAGGCTCTGCCTGGATGTAACAACAAGTACATCGGCGACAATTCTGCCAAGTATCCCCGTGCCCTTTACACCCCCTGGGCCGATGGTATGTATGATACCGGCGGCAAGTGGATTACAGTAACAATCCCCATGACCGATATCAGGTATCAGCCCAATGGTAAGGAATCCGAGGGCACAATCGATGCCACCTGCTTCGATTCCCTCGTGATCTTCGTTTGCGGAACCGGCGGTCTTACCGGCGAGGATTGCAAGCCTATCATCAAGATAGACAATATCCGCGCTGTTCCTATCAAGTAACTCAAAAGGTATCAATGAATATGAAAAAGTTTATCAAATTTTCTTTCCTCGCCGTAGTCGCTGCTGCCATCCTCGGCACAGTGTCCTGCGCTCAAAAAGAGGCGGATACCGATCAGTTGAGTGGCCCCGTCGCCCTTGCTGCGATGTCGCCTAATCCCGTTGTCCGAGGTGCCGAGCTTCACCTGTTCGGTATGAATATGGACAAGGTCGTTGAAGTCATCATCCCCGGCGTCGATCCCATCACGGAAATCTCCAAGGGTGAAGGCAAAGACCGTCTTAGCGAGATATATGTTACAGTTCCCTTTGAAGGCCCCACCGTGGGTAAGGTTACTGTGAAGGATGCGAGTGGTAACACCTCCACCTCCAAATTTGACCTTACCTACACTGAGGGTATTGAGTTCAAAGACTTCGAGGCTGCCGATGGCGTCCTTTCAGGAGATGTGGTCACCCTTAAGGGAGAATATATGAACTCTGTCCAGGAGGTTATCTTCACTTCTGGTCAGGGCAGCGCCTATGCAACCGGCAAGATGATTTTTGACCGTGAGCGTCACAGCGTAAAGGTTTACGTGCCTGCAGCTGCAACCACCGGCATCATCAAGGTGTGTGATGTGGATGAATTCTCTAATCCTACGGCTGTCCCCAATATTTTCCCTTCAACCAAGGAACTGGTTGTCGGAAAGCCTACGGTAGACGCAATGGAATTTAAGGATGAAATCAAGGCCGGCACCGTACTCACTTTCACCGGATCTCACCTTGACATGATTGCCAAAGTGGAATTCAACGGTGTGGGGCAGGATAAATTCGAGATCAACGACGACTTTACTGAAATCAAGGCCGCCCTTCCTGCGAAGGCTGCCGACGGCGACGTGGTTTTCACTTCTTATGCAGGTGATACCTTTGTTGCCGCCACCCTCAAGGGTGTCAAACCTTCGGGTATTCAGTTCAGTGCCGATGAAGAATCTGAGGATCCGCGCTTCAAGGCAGGTTATAATACTCTCATTACCGGAGAAGACCTGGATCTTGTTACTGGAGTTTCATTCGGCGGTGTATATGCAGGCTTTATCTATGACGGTGAAGCGGTTCCTCCTACCATTACAGCAGTTATCCCTGCCGAAGCTCCTGACGGAGATGTCAAGGTTCATCTTGCAAATGGCAGCGAGGTCGTGGTTGCAGAGGCCCTAGCCCTTGTCAATCCTACTGTTGATGCCGTTTCTACAGATGCGATCAACGCCCGCGAAGAATTCAGCTTTACCGGTGCCGATCTTGATCTTGTAAGCAAGGTGACCGTAGGCGGTATCGAGTGCGAATTCACTATGGAAGTCCTGGAAGAGAAAGATGATGTGGATGAGAATGGAGATCCTATCAAGGTTCCCGTTTACAACAACAAGAAAATCATCGTCACCAGCGATCCTACAGTAGTATCCGGAGATGTGGTCATTGAGAAACTCAATGGCTGGAGCGCTTCAATCGGCCAGATGACCGTCACCTATGACGAGCTGGTTTCCCTTGAACTCCCCGCAAGCGTTGCCATGGGTTCGCCTATGACAGTAACCGGAACAAATCTCTTTGCTGTCGACAAGGTATACATCAAGGGTAAGCAGGTTGTGGACTGGCTCTCACGCACCAACACCGAGATGTCATTTATGCTTCCTGAGGGTATAGGCCCTGGCGTGTATCGTCTTGTGCTTGACCTCAATGACGGCAGCACCATTACCTGGGCAATCGGCTTTGAGGTTTCCGCTCCTTACGTGGAAAACTTCATCTGGCAGGGCGACCACGATCTTGCAGACTGGGGCGCCAACCTGGAGATTGCACCTAACAAGTTCCGTGAGGTAGATATCAGTGAAGGTGACATCGTACGCATCTATTACACTTCCTATGATGACGGCTGGTGGATGTTCAAGGTACAGGACGGCAACTGGAATGCAATCGATCTTAAGATTCCTGATAATCCTCAGGACCCTCAGGTGGTCTGCATTCAGACATCTCCTTCCGGAGAAGCCTTCTTCCCGATAGAGGTTACGGCAGAGCTTCTGGCACAGCTTCTTGCCCCGAACGACAAGGCGATGGCCATTAACGGTGCAGGCGCCAGGATTACGGGAGTTTCCGTAATTCACTTCGGCGCGGCAGAGTCAAGCCGTGTCATCTGGGAAGGCAATACGGATCTTGGAACAGATTGGCAAACAAGCATTCAGATTCTGGTAGATCAGATTGGTGATCTTCCTTCCGGATCTAAACTTAACATCACCTATACTGCAAGCGGTACAGATCCCCAGTTTAAACTTGTTGATATCAACTGGGCACTCCTTCCCGGTTTTGCTACCATTGCTAATGAATGGGGAGTAGTTGCTCAGAATCCTGCTGGAGGCGTGTTCAGTTACGCACTTACGGATGAAGACATTGACGCCATCCTGAATCACGAGGCCAGTTGGGGCGGCAAGGGATTCGTCATCAGCGGTCAACAGGCCATTATCACTGAAGTCAGCATTGTCTCGACATCTTCAGTCGGCCCTGTGGAAAGGACTATCTGGGAAGGCAATACAGATCTTGGAACAGATTGGCAAACAAGCATTCAGATTCTGGTAGATCAGATTGGTGATCTTCCTTCCGGATCTACGCTTAACATATACTATACAGCAAGCGGCACAGATCCACAGTTTAAACTTGTTGACATCAACTGGGCACTCCTTCCCGGTTTTGCTACCGTGGCAAATGAATGGGGAGTAGTGGGCCAGGATCCCGCCGGAGGCGTGTACAAATATGCCCTTACGGATGAGGATATTGACGCAATCCTGAACCACGAGGCCAGTTGGGGCGGCAAGGGATTCGTCATCAGCGGTCAACAGGCCGTCATAACCCAGGTCTCTGTCAAGTAGCTCTTTTAATCCGGAGGGGGCTGACCCTCCCTCCGGGTTCCAAAACTATGAAAAGAACGCTGTTCATATTAATGGCTTTCCTGGCCCTCTGGGCCTGCGCCAAGACAGACCCTGTCCCTGATCGGGAGCCTGATCAGGAACCCGCAAAGGACGAGACTGCCCTTACCAATGCCAATGCTACGGAATCGGCCAAAAAGGTATATGCCTTTATCCGGGAGCAGGCAGGGAAGGCAGTTATGAGCGGCGTACAGTCCGGAGGCACTGCCAATAATAACGAGAGGGTGGAGGAGATATATGGTATGACGGGAAAGCACCCCGCCGTAGCCGGATACGACTATATCTTCCTGCAATACTCACCAACTCCTTCCAACGGTGAATGGTACGTGCATTATGAGGATATATCGGCCCCTAAAGAGCAATGGAGCAATAACGGACTGGTGTCTTTTATGTGGCACTGGAACGTGCCTTCTACCAAGGAAGATTGGGATAATGCAAAGACGACATATTATCAGAACTATCATTTTTACTGCAGTGAGAGCACTTTTGACATCAACCGCGCGCTTCTTCCCGGCCATTGGGAGAACGATTTTATCCTTCAGGACATAGAAAAAGTGGCGGGATTCCTGAAGTTGCTTCAAGATGAAGGTATCCCTGTGCTCTGGCGCCCCCTTCACGAGGCTGCGGGTAACTATAATGTTTATGGCAACAACGGTGCGTGGTTCTGGTGGGGACGTGGCGGGGCCGATTCCTGCAAGAAACTTTGGAAATTGCTCCGTGATAAGCTGGAGGGAGAGTACGGACTCAATAATCTTATCTGGGTATGGACTCTTGATGCTACGGTGGGGGCCGAGAAGGATTACGCCAAATGGTATCCCGGGAATGACCTTGTGGACATAGTCGGGGTAGACATCTATGAAGAGAATACGGAGGCAAAGGCGCGTCAATATAAAGCTGCGGTGGAACTTTCCGGAGGGAAGAAGCCCGTTACCATCAGCGAGTGCGGCAATATTCCCAACCCCGTCAAATGTCTTGAAGCCAATCAGGCGTGGAGCTGGTTCCTTCCATGGACCTTGAATTTGGAAGATTATAAATATAATACAGAACAGTATTGGAATACACTGATGTCATCGCCTAAGGTTCTTACCCGTGAGGGGATGCCGTCATTAAAGTAAATAGTATATGAAGCACTTTGTTAAAAGTTTTCTTGGAACGCTGACAATCATTTCGGTGTTATGCTGCTGCGCAAAACCTGAGGATAATAAAAATGAGGAGACGGCAGTCCCTACCGATATTATCCTTTCACAGGAATCTTACGAAGCACCTCAGGCCGGAGGTGCCATAACCCTTACCGTAACGGCTCCTTCCCGCCCTACTGTGTCGGCAGCACCCGCCTGGATTACCATGCCGGACGGCACCTACAACAGCAAGACATATAAGATCAGCTATAATGTAAAAGTGGCGGAGAATACTTCTACAGATGGCAGAAGTGCGACTATAACCATAAAAGCCGGCAGTCTAAGCAAAGACTTTAAGGTTACCCAGCCTGGCAAAGAGGCTCAAGATTCTACTCCCAAGGAGATGACTTTGGACAAGCACGCCGTCACCATCCGTCAGGCAGGCGGTCAGGCCTCCGTCATTGTCACATCTCCGCTTGAAGCTGCTGTTGCCGATGTCCCGGAGTGGCTTGAAGTATCCAACACGTCCTTCAAGAACTATAAGATGAAATTCACATTCAAGGCTCCCGAGAATGACAGCTACGATGAGCGTTCCGCTACTATCAAGGTCTCTGCCGGTAGCTTTACGGACCAGATAACGGTAACACAGGAAGCCAAATTCAAGGATCCCGACGCCATTGACAATACTGCCTGGAACCGTGGAATGGAGCTTGGCCTTGGATGGAATATGGGCAATCATATGGATGCCATTAATAACGGCGTTTCCAGTGAAACCGCTTGGGGTAATCCCAAAGCTACCCAGGCTACGTTTACCGGTCTCAAGGCAAAGGGTTTCAGCAGTGTCCGTATCCCCATTACCTGGGCAGGCCATATTGGCGCCGCACCGGACTATAAGATAGAAGACGCCTGGATGAACCGTGTTGCCGAGATTGTAGGTTATGCCAAGACCGCCGGTCTGAATGTTATCATAAATACACATCACGATGAAGACCACGGAGACGGCATGTGGCAGAATCTTAAAGGCGCTGTTGACAGCGAGTCTGTCAATACCAAGGTAAAGGAAGAAATCAGCGCTGTATGGACCCAGATTGCCGTTAAGTTCAAGGACGAAGGCGACTACCTTATGATGGAGTCTTTCAACGAGCTCATTTATGGAGATGAGTGGTATTCTTCTTCCAATACTCAGAAGAAATGCAATGTAATCAACGAGTGGAATCAGGCGTTTGTTGATGCCGTCCGCGCCGCTGGAGGCAATAACGCCACCCGCTGGCTGGGTGTTCCCGGCTATGCCGCCAGCCCCAACTACCTTACCTATCTTACCGTTCCCAATGACCCTGAAGGGAAGACCATGCTTGCTTTCCACTGCTATGACCCGTATGACTATACTATCGGCGCAGCCCAACTTGCAGACTGGGGCCATACCGGAAGCGCATACACAAATGGCGAGAATGAAATCAAGAAACTCTTCAAGGGTATATATGAGAATTATATAGCCAAGGATATTCCTATCTATATGGGCGAATTCGGCTGCTCCATGAGAGACAAGAACGCTCCGTATTCATGGGCATTCTACCTCTACTATCTTGAATATGTGGTAAAATGCGCAAGAACTTACGGAATTGCGCCTTTCCTGTGGGACAACGGCGCCGAAGGAGTCGGACGTGAGAAGCATCCCTATATCAATCACGGAACGGGTGATTATATGGCGACAGGCAAAGAACCTGTTGAGACCATGGTAAAGGCCTGGTCTGTCCATTCCAACGATTATAACCTTCAGACCGTCTACGATAGCGCTCCGGTGTTTTAATGCCGTTTTTGTTAATTAATTGATTTTGAGTTAAATACAACTTTTACTCCAGGCAAAACAGATGGGAGTAAAATACGTAAGTTATTGATAATAAAATGATTAGGAAAAACGCAATGCTTTTGTTCGTTGTGGCTCTGTGCGTAGCCTGCGGCCCTCGTGACAAAAAGCCCATGGAAACGCCCAAGGATGAGCTTGTGCACAGGCTTTTCACCTATGCGGAGAATGGCCAGATTGCCTACGGCCATCAGGACGACCTATTCTACGGCCACACCTGGAAGGTGGAGGATTATAAGAACGATCCCCTTGAGCGCAGTGACGTAAAGGATGTCTCCGGAAAGTATCCCATGCTCCTTGGATGTGACCTTGGCGGCATTGAACTGGGGGCCGATAAAAACCTTGACGGCGTGCCCTTTGACCTGATGAGAAGGGCGGCTCAGAAGCACGCGGAACGTGGCGGCATAATCACTTTCTCCTGGCACCCCAGGAACCCTCTTACCGGTGGAGATGCCTGGGACATTTCATCTGACCAGGTGGTGAAATCCATCCTCAAGGGCGGAGAGAAAGAGCGTGAATTCCGCACTTGGCTATCCCGTGCGGCCGATTTTCTGGAATCTATCGGCCCGGATGTTCCCATCATTTTCCGTCCCTGGCACGAGAACATTGGTAGCTGGTTCTGGTGGGGAGGGAAGCTGTGCACCCCGGAAGAATACCAGGAACTGTACCGCCACACCTGGCTCTATTTCACCAAGGACCGCGGCCTCACCAACATCCTATGGTGCTACTCTCCCAACGGAGATGTCCGTCCGGAAGACTATATGAGCCGATACCCCGGCGATGAATTCGTGGACATCCTTGGCGTTGACACCTATGAGTATGTGGGAGGAGGCAGCGTGGAGGAAGCATCGGCCCGCTTTAAGGGTGAACTCCGCCGCATCCTTACCTTCCTCACAGCCCTTTCCTATGAGCACCAGAAGCTCATGTGCCTTTCAGAAACCGGCCTTGAGGGCCTTGTGGACCCTACCTGGTGGACAGAGACCGTGCATCCCGTCATCTCCGACTTTGCCATAAGCTATGTCCTAACCTGGCGTAACGCCCACGACAAACCGGAGCATTTCTATGCTCCCTGGGCCGGATTCGACGGGGCCGATGACTTTAAAACCTTTACCGAAAAAGAGAATATCGTATTGCTATGACATTTAACGAAAGACTTGCGTGGCTTAAGGATAACCATCGCGCACTGATTGAAAAGAAGAACAGCCCCATCGAGGGCAACGGTATCTATGAGCGTTGGGAAAACCCCATCCTCACTGCGGCTCATGCCCCGCTTGAGTGGCGCTATGACCTTAATCGTGAGCGTAATCCATTCCTGATGGAAAGGATAGGGGTAAATGCAACCCTTAATTCCGGCGCCATCAAGTGGAATGGAAAATACGTGCTTGTGGTGCGCGTGGAAGGGAATGACCGTAAATCCTTCTTTGCGGTTGCCGAAAGCCCCAACGGAGTGGACAATTTCAAGTTTTGGCCCCGTCCCATCACTATGCCTGAATGGGGAGAGCCCGCAACCAACGTGTATGATATGCGTCTCACCGCCCATGAGGACGGCTGGATCTACGGCATTTTCTGCGTGGAGCGCAAGGACCACACCCAGGAGGGAGACCTTTCCGCCGCAACGGCAGCAGCAGGAGTTGCCCGTACAAAGGACCTTGTGAACTGGGAAAGGCTTCCTGATATCCAGTCCCGCAGCCAGCAGAGGAACGTGGTGCTGCACCCGGAATTTGTGAATGGCAAATATGCCCTCTACACACGTCCTCAGGACGGATTCATAGATGCAGGAAGCGGCGGTGGCATTGGCTGGGCCCTGGTAGATACTATGGACGGTGCGGTTATCAAGGAGGAGAAGATCATAAACCTCCGCCATTATCATACCATCAAAGAAGTCAAAAACGGCGAAGGCCCCCATCCCATTAAAACTTCCAAGGGCTGGCTCCACCTTGCCCACGGCGTGCGCGGCTGCGCCAGCGGCCTCCGCTATGTGCTGTACATGTATATGACCGCTCTGGACGACCCTTCACGCGTAATTGCGGAACCCGGCGGCTTCTTTATGGTGCCTCAGGGCTGGGAGTACATAGGAGACGTTATGAACGTAGTCTTTTCCAACGGCTGGATTGCCGATCCCGACGGCCGCGTGTTCATCTACTACGCCTCCTCAGATACCCGTATGCACGTTGCCACCTCCACCATAGACCGCCTTGTGGACTACTGCCTCAATACCCCTGAGGACGGTTTCCGCACTGGGCTTTCCGTTGAAGCTATCAACAAGCTCATAGACCTTAACAAATGAAAACTCTTCTTCTCCTAGCGGCGCTTGTGCTGTCGCACATCTTCTCAGACCACGCCGTAATGCAGCGTGAGACCACGGCTCCCGTATGGGGCTGGGGAGAGCCCGGTAATACCGTTGCCGTCAAGACATCCTGGAACGGCAGGACCTTCAAGACAAAGGTGGCCCAGGACGGTTCCTGGAAAGTGTGGGTAACTACCGCCGAGGCCGGCGGCTCTTACTCCATTACCGTGAAGAGCGGTAAGGAAAAACTCACCGTGAATGACGTCACTTTCGGTGAAGTCTGGATATGCTCCGGCCAGTCCAATATGGAGATGCCGGTAAGCGGATTCGGTTTCCAGGAAGTGGAAGGCAGCACGGAGGCTATACTTGAAGCCGCAGAAACGGCCTCTCAGATACGTGTGTTTGATATCAAAACTCCAAAATGCAAGGAACCCCAGAAGGATGTGGATGCCGTATGGGCATATTCCACCGGAGACGTGGTTTCAAGGACATCGGCCGTTGGATACTTCTTTGCAAAGAGGCTCTCAAAGGCCCTCGGCGTCCCCGTTGGCATCATTGTGAACGCCTGGGGCGGCAGCCGCATAGAGCCCTGGATGACAAGGGAGGCCATTGACCGTGTAGATCTTGCCCCCGAAGAGAAGGCAGAGATTGATGCCATAGTTGAGCAGCCGGACCGCTGGCCGGAGTCTCCTGAACTTATCTGGAACGGCCGCGTAAAACCCGTCGCCGGCTATGCCGCAAAGGGTTTCCTGTGGTACCAGGGATGCTCAAATATCGGCCAGAGAGGGTGCTACGACCGCCTTCAGGCGTCTATGCTGCAGCTCTGGAGAGATTCCTGGGGAAGGGGAGACATGCCTTTCATCTATGCTCTCCTTGCGCCTTATCATCATGGGGATTCTGACGGCAGGTGGCGTCCCTTCTTTGTTGAGGCCCAGATGAGGATGGCGTCTGAAACCACCAACGCCTGGTATGTCTGCACTGAGACCCTTGGAGATCCAGTCACCATCCATCCTCCGTACAAGAGGGAGGTTGCCGATATGATGGAACTTACCGCCCTTCAGAACGTTTATGGTATCCCCACCGGCATTTCCATAGAGCCTGCGCTCCTGAAAGACCTGGCCCTGGAAGAGGACGGCACCGTGAAAGTGTGGCTTACAAATGTATGGAGTAACCTTGGCTCAATGACTTCACGTGACGTAGTGGGCTTTGAACTTGCCGGCGAGGACCGGGAGTTCCACCTTGCAAAGGCGGAGGTGGATTGGGACGGCCAGACCATTATTGTGAAGTGTCCTGATGTGCCTAAACCCGTAGCCGTACGCTATGCCTGGCGCAACTGGATGGGCGCTAACCTTCAGAAGACAAGCGGCATTCCCGTGCCGCCCTTCCGCACAGATGACTGGGATTATTGATGATGAAAAGACTGTCTGTAATACTGCTTTTTCTGGCGGTAGCCTGTACGCCCAGGAACGTTGTTTCCGTGAATACGGGCGCCGGGCTTTTGCGTCTTGAGGTGGTGAGCCCTGAGATTGTGAGGGTGAGCGCCGCCAAGGACGGACGGTTCAGTGACCGTAAGAGCCTTGCCGTGCTTCCTCAGGAGGGCTGCACGGACTTTGAGGTATCGGAGGCCATGGGCGTAGTGCATCTTACCACAAAGGCCCTTGCCATGGATGTTTACAAGGCCGATGGAAGCATGCGCTTCTACGATGGGGAAGGCAACGTCCTTGCCGATGAAGGGCGCATTAGCTTTGACCGTGGCACTGCCGTGAGTTTTGCCTCCCAGGAGGACGAAGCCTTCTACGGCCTTGGGCAGCATCAGGCCGGGGAACTTGACCACAAGGGCCGCCGCGAGGAGCTGTACCAGTACAATACCAAGATAAGCGTTCCCTTCGTGCTTTCAAACAAGGGCTACGGAATCCTCTTTGACGCATATTCCTACAGCCGATGGGGCAGTACGGAACCGTACCGCCAGCTTGGAGAGGTGTTTGACCTTGATCTTGAAGGCCGATACACCACCTCGGGCGGCCGGGTCCTCACACAGAAGGAAGACTCCCTTTACTATGAGAACGAGTGGGCCATAAGGAGCCTTCCTAAGGGGCCTTTCTCAAAGGTGAAATATGAGGGCACCATCACCGCCCATGAAACCGGCGACTACCACTTTATCCAGTACTATGCCGGCTTCCAGAGCACCTCAATCGGCGGCAAGGAGGTCATGAGCCGCCGTTGGCGCCCGGCATGGAACCCCAACAGCTGCAAATACACCGTCCACCTTGAAAAAGGCGTTCCCACTCCCGTTGTGATAGACTGGGAGCCGGACGGAGACGTGTCTTATATCGGCCTCAGGGTGGCTCCCCTTGAATCTCCGGAGGATGAGTCCCGCCTCACTTTCTGGAGCGAATGTGAGCCTATGGCCGATTTCTACTTCATCGCAGGCGGAAGCGCCGACAAAGTGATTGCCGGTTACCGTAAACTAAGCGGCAAGGCTCCCGTAATGCCCAAGTGGGCCCTTGGATTCTGGCAGAGCCGTGAGCGCTACAGCACTCAGGAAGACCTTGTGGGCACCCTTGCGGAATTCCGCCGCCGCCACATCCCCGTAGACAATATTGTCCAGGACTGGCAGTACTGGGAGGATGATCAGTGGGGAAGCCATCAGTTTGACTCGGCCCGCTACCCGGCCCCGGAGGCCATGCTTGACAGCGTCCACACCATGCACGGCCGCTTCATGATAAGTGTCTGGCCAAAGTTCTACACAAATACTGATAATTACAAGGAACTGAAGGCTGCAGGTTATGCCTATACCCACGCTGAGGAAGACAGCCTTGAAGACTGGCTGGGCCATAAGCAGAGTTTCTACGACGCCTATGCAGAAGGCGGCCGCAAGATGTTCTGGGACCAGATGGACCGTAACCTCTACACTAAGTTCGGCAAAAAGATAGACGCCTGGTGGATGGATGCCTCTGAGCCAAACCTAAGGGACTGCCTCCCCATGGATTACTTCAAGTGGCTCATCACTCCCAATGCCCTTGGATCCTCCACTGAATACCTTAACGCTTATGCCCTGGTCAATGCTCAGGCTATCTATGATGGCCAGCGCTCAGTGGATCCGGACAAGAGGGTGTTCCTTCTTACCCGTAACGGCTTTGCCGGCCTCCAGAGGTATTCCACGGCATCCTGGAGCGGGGATATCGGCACATCCTGGGAAGATTTCCGCATGCAGGCCGCTGCTGGTCTTAACTACTCCATGAGCGGCATTCCGTTCTGGGGAATGGACATCGGAGGCTTCTCCGTGATGAGTAAGTTCTATGACAGCGCAAATGCCCCCGAATGGCAGGAACTCCAGACCCGCTGGCATCAGGCAGGCACCTTCGTGCCGCTTTTCCGCACCCACGGTCAGTGGCCCCGCCGGGAGCTCTGGAATATTGCCCCTGAGGGCTCAAAGGCCTATGAGAGCATCCTCTACTATATGAAGCTTCGCTACAGGCTCATGCCTTATATATATTCACTTACAGGCGCCGTCCATTTTGAGGACGCTACAATCATGAGGGCCCTTGCAATGGATTACCCGCATGATCCCGAAGTCCGTGACCTCTCAGACCAATGGCTCTTCGGGCCCGCCCTGATGGTCTGTCCGGTCTTTGAGTACAAGGCAACAAGCCGCAGCGTCTATTTCCCGGAAGGCACCTGGTACGACTTCTACACCGGCACCGTCGTGCCCGGCACTGACCGGGCATCTGGCGGCCGCCGCATCACGGTGGACGCCCCGTATGAGCGCATTCCCCTTTACGTACGCGCCGGCAGCATCATCCCCATGGGCCCGGATATGGAATGGACGGATGAGAAGCCTCTGGAGGAGGTCACCCTCATGGTATATCCCGGGGCCAATTCTGATTTCACCCTATACGAGGACGACGGCCTTACCTACGGATATGAGCGCGGGGAATACGCCGTTACCCGTATCCACTGGAATAATGCCGTGGAGAAGGCCGATATCGGCCCCCGTGAAGGCTCTTACCCG
>OMQK01000337.1 GCA_900313205.1 uncultured Bacteroidales bacterium
GAAATAATTGACCAGCAGCGAATTATGCAATAAACCCTGTTGATTATAAACAGGGCTGAAAACATAAGTTGCAATAGGACAGTCGCTTCCCTTCGACGGAGAATTCGCCTGTTTTGGACAATTGCCCGGAAGGCTTCAACGACGACCTCCAGCAGATGCTCTGCACGGCCACCGAGCTGGTTTTGGTCCCATCGGCCACAACTTCGGCCTCCACCCCACGCCACCGGCAACACTGTCAGGGATTTTTACGTCGAAAAAATAAAACCATTTTTTACGTTTTCGACATTTTTACCCCCGCAAACAGTTAATCCGCATCGAAAACGGAAAAACTTCCGCTTTCTTTCCTGCGATACGCCCGTCTTTCCGGTTCCATGGGCGACCTTTGTCCCGACACATATTAAACTGATTGATGATGAACAAGCCCAGATTCGCCAACATCCTCTTCGACGAGACCTTCAAGATCGTCGTCGGTGCCCCCGGAAACGAACCACTCCTCATCCGGCTCATTGAAACACTCATCCCAGGAAAGAAGATCCGCTCCCTTGAACGCCTCGACAAGGAGAACCACGGTTTGGTTATCTCCGACAAAAACACTACATTTGACCTGTTCTGCACGTCCGAGGCCGGGGAGCAGTTCATCGTGGAGATGCAGTTCGCCGAGCAGGAGACCTACCGCGAGCGGATGCTCTTCTACGCAACCTACCCCCTGCGGGCCCAGATGGATGCCCGCATCCGTGCGGTCGAGAGGCTATCGGGGATTACCCGCGACAGGATGGACTACCGCCTCCATCCCGTCTATGTGCTGAGCATGCTGAATTTCAGCCTCCCGCATGAGGGCGACAAGGCCCTCGAGGAAGGCTTGGTAAGCCGCTTTTCCATCCGCAACGACGGAAACGGCGAAATCATGACGGACGCCCTGCACTTCATCTACCTGGAGCTCGGGCGCCTGGGACGGAAGAAAGGGGAAGAGGCCCTCTGCCGCACCCCGCTGGAGCGGCTGGCCTACTCCTTGAAGTACATGCACATGCTGGACGAACGTCCGAACGGGTTCGACGACGACCTCCAGCAGATGCAAAGGCCGGCTGGAAGGGCTCCTTGACGTGGCGGGAAAGATGCGGGCAGAAGGCCTGCCGACAGAATTGATCTGCCGGATGACAGGCTTGTCCCCCGAGCAGGTCAAGGCCCTGTAGGACAGGGATTCCAAATGGACGCAGGCATCCACCGTACATGCTTTTTGGTGGATGTCTGCGCCATTTCACCCTTTGCAGACACCTCACGTGGCCCATGGATGGAGCTGCTGGACGATCGTGCCGAGGCTGTCGACAACGACCCGGGCTTACGAGATTCAAAGATGGGGATCCCGGCCGAGTCCCCACCTATTCAAAAGTCGTTCTCCAGGGATGTGCTATACCATAGTTGGCATCATATCAAGAACATATTGACGATATGCACATTCTGCAAGCGATTGAGCCCATGAAGGATGAAGCCCTTTCTCTTTTGTGAATGTTTCTGCCGCCCAGAACCAGTCCAAAGGAATACCATTTTTCGGTTTAAGAGGACAATAAACAGGATCATGGGAAAAGACGCCAGATTGAAAAATACGTGTCACCGCTTGAACCTTTTCATACCATTCCTGTGCAGTCTTGCTACTCATTATTCGCTGCTTCAAATCCTCATCACCGATAAGTCTTGGCTCAACGAGTTGTATTAATTCTATTATACTATCAATCGGGTTGTCGCTGTACAATGACCACCAATGATCAGTTATCGTGTCTCCAAAATAGCGAAGCTTTTCGTTTTCAGTCAGCATTTCTCCTATTCTTCTACTAGAATCTTTAGGGAAATCAAAACTCATGTAGTTTATGATAACATACCTCGCAAGAAAAAAGTCAACTGTAAACTGATCGTCATAAAAACGATGGATTGTCAGACCAATCATCATATACCATCCCTCTTGGATCTTTTTAGCATATAATACAAAATCATAATCCTTGAACAGATGGTACCCTAACTATTCCAAATGCGGCGTCATCGCCTTTTCTAGTGCTTTTTTCTTAAGTTTCATACGCATTAATGCTTTTTTGGGGGACCGATATATGTAGGCGAACCCGGAAGATAGGCCGGATCCTTCGGATCATAATAAATGGTTTTTGTTTTGTAGTGTTTTTGGAGGTAAAAGAGCAGGCCCTTTTGGGAGACGAGTTGCTTTTCAATTGGATTTGAGTGGGATGTGTCCCTTGCCCACAAGACACCGAATG
>OMQK01000246.1 GCA_900313205.1 uncultured Bacteroidales bacterium
CGTTACCCACGCGGATAACGCCCGCACCAAGCTCCCTGATCCCAAGGAAATATGCAAGGCCGGCCATGAAACGCTTATCCAGCGTAACCATGAGCTGCACTATGCTTCCGGGACCTACGCCTGCGCACTCAAAGCTCTTCTTCTCATTGTAGGCAAGCCTCTGGAGGTCCTTTTCAGTGCAACCGAATGTTACGGGATCCCCCATGGTGCCGGATGTGGTGATATAGTCAATCACCTTCTCTCTGGGCACGCAGAGGAATTCATCGTTGAACAGCTGAAGGTCCTTTTTCTCCGTGAAAGGAATCTTCTGAAGGTCCTCTATGGTTTTGATGCGGTCAATCTCTATATGGCACTTCTGAAACATCCTGCGGTAATACTTGGAATTAGCCTGCAGGTATTCCAGGGCCTCTTTGAGCAGCCCTTCCTGGAAGGATTTTATCTCTTCCGCGCTTTTGAATTCTATGTCCTGCTTCATCCTTTAGAAAGACATGTTGTGGAGCCAGGAGATAAACTCCGGGAACCAGTTCTGGGTTTCTTCTGTATACTTTTCCGGGTTCACGCCAAAGCCGTGGCCGCCTTCTGCGTACTGGACGTAGTGGTGAGGTACATGTTTGGCGCTAAGGGCCGAATCCAGGAGCACGGAGTTGTGATAATCAACTACGTCGTCGTCCAGGCAGTTGAGGATGAACACGGGGGGCATATCGGCCCTGGTGTGCAGTTCCATAGACAGGGAGTCACGGAGCTCCTTCTTGCCGGTATTACGCTCTCCAAGAAGGCCCAGGCGGGAGCGCTTGTGAACATAGCGGTCGTCGGTCATAGTGACAACCGGATATATTGCAGCTGCGAAATCGGGGCGCAATGATACGGCGGGTTTTAGTTTGTACTTCTCCAGGAAGTTGGTGGAGAAGAACTCTGCGCCCATCATGGCAAGATGGCCACCGGCGCTGAATCCAATAACGCCAAGGGGGCAGCTGTAACGCGTCCTGACAATCTGGATTGCCCTCTGGAGGTCACAGATCATGTCCGGATGGCGGTGGCCCCTCAGGACACTGCGGTACTTTGATACAAACTCAAGCTTACCGGCAACGCGGTAGCGAAGGACGTAGGCTACATAGCCTTCCTTTGCAAGAGCCTGGGCAACCATGGTCCCCTCACCTTTCTGGTCCAGCCAGTGATAGCTTCCGCCGGGGCACACGATAATTGCCGCAATGGGCTCCCCTTCCGGAAGGAACTCCGTAAGGGTTACCTGCTTGGCCGCGCATGACGTGCCGTCCCAGATCTTAATCTGTGCTTCTGCAATTATGGGAAGAAGCACTGCTGCAAGAATCAGTATATATCTTTTCATACCCGAATATATTATCATTTTTTGTACCATTCCTGATATAAATGCCTCATTTGCCGTGTAAACGCCCGGATTTCGGCATCTTCCGGAACTCTGATGCGCTGCCCCACCTCCAGGGAAAGACGGCCTTTCCTGAGGAAGAAATCGTGCTTTGGAAGTACGTCAGTAAAGCCTTTTATGCAAAGAGGAAGCACGTCTGTTCCAAGCTCCTGGGCCGTGAGGAATGCACCGCGGTGGAAGCGGAGTATCTCTCCGTCAAGGCTGCGGGTGCCTTCCGGGAATATCACAATGGAGTATCCCCTTTCAACCAGGTTCCTTACGTGCTCTGCATTGCCAAAGTGGCCGTTTGAAGCCGGATAGAATTCCGCTTTCCTCAGGATATACCTGTATAGCGGGAAGTTCCATACCCATTCATTGGTGGTGAATGCAAGTTTGGGGTTAAGGGCCATTATGGCCAGGACATCAAGGTGACTCTGATGGTTGCACACGTAGACGGCGGGCTTTGTGAAATCCTCTCCGTAAGGGTTCAGGAGCTTGTATTTTGCGCCTGGAACAGTGTAAATGGCAACCTTGGAGATGGCCTGGATAACCTTATGGAAACGGAGTCTCTTCTTTTCAGAGTCAGGGCCGATAAGGAAGAAAAGGTTTGCCCAGATTATGAGCCCTCCCATCACAATGCCGTAAAGGAGGCATATCCACAGGGTCTTTAGGATAGAGCCTATTGTGACGGGGCTCCGGCGCGGCTGCCCTTTCTTTGTGGTTGCCCAGCGGTAAAGGACTGGCGGAATATAGCAGGCCATTACCACCACGGTAATCATTCCAATCACTGTCACAAGGCCAAGGGAACGCATTGCAGGGTGTTTTGCGAATGCCAGCACACCTATGCCGATGAACATTATGAGGGCGCTGAGGACCACCGCATTCTTAAAGGAATGGAGGATCTTCTTTCCGGTTTTACGCTCATAAACCAGGCCTTCCGTGATGAAGATGGTGTAGTCATCGCCCATACCAAAGATAAACGTGGCCAGGATAATGTTCACTATGTTGAAGCTGAGGCCGGTGAGTCCCATAATGCCTTCAATCCATATCCAGCTCACTGCCAGCGGCAGGAATGCCACAACAGCCAGAGAGAAACTCTTGAAACTGAGGATGAGGAACAGGAATACAATGATGGAGCATACAAGGCCGATAGTATCGAAATCCTCATTTAGGGCCTCTACAAGACTGGTTTGTGGCTGCGCGGTTGCGGCTTTGTCCAGGGAATCGAAGAACGGCTGGAAAGCGTGGGCAGTGAATCCGTGCCTGAGGCCGGCGGCTATAAGAGTATCGGAAAGTGCAGGATAATTCTCGGCTAAATATTTCCACCCGTCCTGCCCGGCTGTTCCGTCATGCCCGACCTGATCGGGCATCCCCCGGAGCCCTTCCAGCACGGCAAATCCCTTCTCCTGCTCCTTAGTCATATAATTGATGTTGTGGAGATTGGTGTCAAAGCCAACCTTTCTGGACTGGAAAGCAAAGAAAGCGGTAAGGGCCAGGAAGGCGCAGAAGACAATCCTGCGGGTTTTCCTTGAAGGATTGAAATTCCTGTCAATATCCAGTTTGATGGTGTTTCTGGGGCCTTTTGCCTCAGGAACGAATACCGGCAGGAAAAGGAGCACGAAGACTATGGTTCCAAGAAGCAT
>OMQK01000004.1 GCA_900313205.1 uncultured Bacteroidales bacterium
GAGTTCCATGATCCAGGCCTCGTTTTTATCGGCAATGGAGAAGGTCTCTCCCTCCGACGCGTAGCCGTAGGTGTTGGCAAGGTCTACAATGATATCAATGGCTTCACGGGCCGATTTTGCCCTCTGGAGGGTAATGTAGATGAGGGAGCCGTAGTCTATGCCTCCCTTTTTGTCTTCAAGCTCCGGGCGGCCGCCCCAGGTGGTTTCTCCGATGATTACCTGGTACTCGTTCATGTTGCCCACGGTCTGGAAGGTGTGGGGAACCTGCTCTATGTCTCCAAGATAGCGGTTGGAATCCCAGTCATAGATATTGAGGGTGCTGCCAGGGTCCCAGTCCACTGCGGGGCGGTAATAGAGCTCACCGAAGAGGTAATGGGAGTCTGCGGCGTAGGACACCAGGACGGAGCCGTCCTTACTGGCGCCGCGGCTTACGATCACATTGGTACAAGTATTGCCTTCTATGTTGGCGGCAAGGAGTGCACCTGCCACCAGAAGAGATTTGAGTATTTGTCCTTTTTCCATTAAATGCGTATTTTTGCATTTGAGTTTACAAGACTACAAAGATATGAAAATTTGTAAGATTATCATTGCTGCCCTGCCTTGTTTGTTCCTGAGCGCGGGAGTATCGGCCCAGAATCCGCCCCAGACTCCGGAGCAGAGGGAAAAGCAGATGACAGAATTCATAGATAAGGAGGTTAAGCGCCTCACAGATATGCTGGACCTTGAATACTGGCAGGAATTCTACGTGGATTCCACGCTTAACCATGACCTTCGCGCACGCCAGGAAGAGATTCTTGACATGCAGAAGGCACGCGTGGAGAACTCAGACCTTTATATGGCCGTTTCCGACAAATGGATGGAAAAGATAGACGCTTCCTTCAAGCGCTTCTTCACGGATGAGCAGTGGGAGAAGTACTGGAAGAGCGGGGCCAAACGCGCCCAGAAGGAGCGCGAAAAAAGAAAGAAAAAGTAGCCCGCGGGCTACTTTTTCTATTTTAGCATTATGGACTGTAGGTCGTCTATGTCCTTTTGGGGAACTCCTATCTTGAGGAGGTACTTCACTATCCTCTCCTGGTAGGTTCCGCTGTCGGTCTCCTTGAAGATTGTGGCGTGGATGGAACCGTAACTGTAGTTGTCGTAGGTGTGCTTATACAGCGTATAGTTGCCGTTATCGTCCTTTGACATACCCCAGTCGGCGGGAGTGAAGTACGTGAGCTCATAGTCCTTTGCCATATCGCTCTCGCTTACGCCAAGAGCACCTTCCAGAAGAACCGCAAGCGTTGCCGTACGGTCACGTCCGGCGGCGCAGTGGAAGTAGACGGGCTTCCCTTCGCGGAGTTTCTGAACCACCCACATAAAGGTTTCCTTCACCTTGGGCTGGTTGTCGCGTATCATCTCATTGTAGCCGCTGTCAAAGCCCGGAGCGTAGAAATCCACGTCATCTCCAAGAGGAGACTTTGACGGCACGTCTTCGGCCTCCCGGAGGTCTACCTCGGCCCTTATTCCCTCGGCCAGCATTTCCTTCCTGCCGCTTGAACTGGTGCGGGAGCCGTGGATGGCGCCGCCGCGGTAGAGTTTGTGGTAAGCCACGGTTTTGCCGCCGAAGCCCTTGTAGCCGCCAAGGTCACGGCCGTTGCGCACGTTAGGCTCATAATACACCTGACGGAGATGGCCCCTGGTGGGGAAACTTCCGCTGGCAACCACGGCGCCGTCCGTTGTGGTAACCCTCCACTGATAGGTGGTGTTAGGAACGAGGTTGGTTATGTCCTGAGTGGAAACGCCGGAAGAGAGGCTGTATTCCCTGCTCCAGTCCCCTTCGCTGACAACCAGTTTCTGGGCGCCGCTTGCAGCGTTCCAGGTGATGGTATAGGTGGGAGGAATCTCCTCATTGTTCACGCTGGGGCCGCCGCCGGGATAGCCTTTAACCTTGGAACTTCCTTCCTTGCCATAATTCAATGAGGTTCCGTAGTCCACTTCCGACATATATTTTTCAACATAGGCGTTAGTGGCAAGGAACGCCTGTGAGGCATCCGGAGTCCAGCCAAGGAGCGGTCCGGCAACGGCCTTGGAGAGAGTCCAGCTGGCATCGTCTCCCTGGATGGCCCAGTACATTGCGCCCTTCAGGCCTTTCTGTTTCACATATTCTGCCTTCAGGCTTATGGACTGCTCGTTGTCATAGCTCAGGACCATGGTGCCGGAGGCGTCGGTGAGATACGGGACCTTAGCCTGGTCGTCCCAGCGCTCCACCCATTTGCCGATATTGATATCCTTGAAATAGACAAAGTTGTCATCATCTCCCTCAGTGAAGGCGTGGCCGTTATCCCTACCGTAGAAAGGCATCCCCAGAGTCATCCTGTTATAAGGGACCCCGGCGTTAAGATGAAGGGTCACGGCCTTGTCACAGTTGTTTTTGGCCATTGAAGAAGAGTACAGCGGCGCGTTGTGACGTGGCGAGCTGCTCTTTGGAGAACCCATATCATAGGTCATGATGTTCACCCAGTCCATATACTTGAGAACCTCGGGATAATCCACGTGGGCCTTATCGGCCGATGAAGCCATGGTGATGAGCTTGTCCTTGCCAAGTACCTCACGCAGATCCTTGACCAGCAGGGTGAAATTGGCTTTATCGCTTGAAGAAGCCTCTATATTCTCCGAGGTGGTTTCTCCGGGGTACTCCCAGTCAAGGTCAATACCGTCCAGGCCGTATTTATTAACTGCGGCAAGGCAGTTGTTGCAGAAGGCCTTGCGGTTGGTCTCACTGGCGGCCATTCCGCTGAAATAATCGGCCCCCCAGCCGCCTATGGACAGCATGACCTTGAGGGCGGGATTGGTCTTTTTCAGCGCCATGATCTTCTGGAGACGGGTTTCTTTCTTGATTTCCAGCGTCTGATGGTCACTCTTGATTTTGCCAAACGCAAAGTTGATATGAGTCAGATACTTGGGATCCGGAAGGAAGGAGTCACTGTTGGAACCGTAGTCATAGCCCACGATGATGTAGCCTCCGTCCGGAGTACCAGGGTTGGTTCCGGGGTTGGTTCCTGGGGTATCATCACCTGGGTCTGTTGCGGGATCATCTATGTTTGTAGTGGGCTTGTAATTGTTAATCCAATCTGTGTCCTCCTTAGGCGCATTGCACGCAAGGACTGCCAGGAGTAATGGTAATAAATAATGCACTCTCATAATTAATTAAGCTTCACGGCTTATAAACCTGTGAAGGTGATTTTGTATATTTTGGATGATGTACCGTCATCGCCGACCCACACGCAATTGCGCTGATGGTCTACGCAAACGGATTCTGCGTTGCCGATAAAGGAAACGTCGTAGATAGCCTTAAGTTTAGTAACGTCACCGTCAAAAACAAAGAGCTTGTGAGCCTCGGAATCCGCCACCCAAAGAAGGTCTGTTTCCGAATCATAGTAAAGGTCTCCCACTTCTTCCACACCGGGAGCAATGGAGCCAAGCTGCTTTTTCCACTTCTTGGTTCCGTCCAGGGTATAACACCAAAGCGTAGCCCCGCTCTGGGCGCCGACGTAAAGGTCTCCCTTATGCCAGGTGATGCCTTCTACGCCGGAATTACCCATATTTGCAGCATCGTCAATTACAAAGATAGTGGTTTTTGAATTATATGGTGACGGGACCCTGTAAACACGGTCACTCTCAATGCCAAGATAAAGCATAGTGGAACCTGGGTCTATGGTTACGCCTTCCATATCGGCACTGTACTTCCACACGCTGGTGTAAGTAATGGCATCCACTCCGCCGTCAAGGTTAGTGAACTTGTACAGTTCCCCCTGGTCTCCAACGCCCCAGAGATAGGTTTTATCCCAACTGAGGCAAAGGCCGGAGAGTTCCTCGACTCCGGAATCGAACACCTTGCGGGTATAACTCCCCTGTACGGGCATTCCGGGCTCGTTGGTGAAGGGCTGCTGCTTTTCTGATATGCAGCGGACACTTCCGCCCTGGGCGGCCTTCTGGGAAGAACGGTTTGAGCTGTTCCCTGTTACAAAAATTCCATAACCTTGATCATTGGCCGTATCCATGTGGGAGTTCCAGATCTTGGTCTGGGATCCTGCCTCAACGAAGTTTCCGGAAACATCAAGATAACCGGAATAAGGGAACCACACCTTGGGATTTCCGAGGGCGAACGCATTACCGGAAGAAAACTCCCAGCCCTTTTCTCCGGAGAGATTGTCCGTGCGGAAAATGATTGTGACATCTTCACGCTGAGGCACTTTATAGCCCGGGGGACAGGGGTCGTAGATGGTCTTTGACCCGCCGTCTCCCCAAACCGTCTTATCTACGCTGGACATCCAGGTACCGCTGTTGTCGGCAAAGGTGGTGGGATTGGCTATTGACTGAGCAAGGCTCATGGTGCCGCCGTTTTTGGATGAGGCGTTCCGGCAGGGGAAAGGATCCTTTCTGCCCCATTGGTACAGGAGGCCGTAGGAATCCTGGCCCGCCGAGGCGGAAGCCGCCTCAAGGGCACCCAGGTTACGGTCCATCATCGTGTACCAGGACAAGTCGTACATATCGGCCTCGATTGCCGTTTTGGGAATCCAGATGTGCCAGCTCCAGAGGATGGTTCCGGAGGAGTTTTTGGCGGCGATGAGGGCATTGCCCGGCTTAAGGGTTTCCGGTGTAGCGATGTTAATATAATTGGCGCCGTAAACGACCTCTTTTATCATTCCCCCCGTGGTCTCCCAGAGGATATCGGCCTTGGAGACCGAGCCCACTGAAGTGGAACCATTGCCCTTGACGGTCTTGAACTTGTATGTGCCGGGCGCAGTAATAATATAACAGTTTGCCGTGCCAGATGTGCTCAAGTCAGCCCCTTGACCGGGAGTGTCCGGGCTTTCAGGATGGTCCGGGCCATCAGGAGTATCGGGGCCGTCCGGTGAATCGGGGCCATCAGGAGTGCCCGTTTCTCCGCTGTCGGAGGGCGGAGGAGGGCCGATTACCAGACCGGTTTGTTCCTGGGGGCCGCAGCAGACAAGGAACAGACACGAGATGGTTAGCAGAAACGCAACTATTTTTTTCATGTCAAGTTTGTTTGTGTCTTGGTACCCGCCAGGCCGGTCGGGACCCGGCGGATAAAAGCAGTACTATTCGTCGTAGGTTTCGCAGCGGATGGAAGCGCCGATGGAACGGGACTTCTGGCCTTTCTTAAGGCTTCCGCCTGACACCAACATACAGTATGTGGAGTTAGCAGTATCGTGGTCCATATGAGTGTTCCAGACCAAGGCGCCGTCTGCGTAATAAGTCCCGTCTTCGTTGAGATATCCGCAGAGAGGGAATGCCGCAGACGGATTACCAATCAGGTAATACGCATTTTCAACGCTGGCGCTGAAGGTTGCCGCAACGGCGGGATTCTTATCTGGCTCATAGAACTGGCCACGCTTACGTCCTCCTACACGGTAACCATACGGGCATGGGTCGTAGATGGTCTTCTTGTTGGAACGCTCCTGGTCTCCCCAGGCTTCGCGGTCGTCAATCAAGTTCCAGTCTGCTCCTGTGACCGTTAGGAAGGTGGTAGGCATGGTTGCCGTATCTTCAAGGTCGTCAGAGCTCTGATCCTGAGTAACGCGCTCTGAATGGGTTGTCATGGCTGTTCCCACGAATGTTGCAGATTCGTCTGAGCCGGCTTCCTTAGGGCCAAGGAACGGATCCTTGCGGCCCCACTGGTAGAACAGGCCGAAGGAACGGGGATCGGCCATAACTCCGGGCTGGGTGTCCACCAGGGCGCCCAGGTTGCGGCCCATAATCTTGCATCCCACGGCATAACCGTATTCGGCTGCAGTGGGCTCTGTCTCCGGCATCCAGATGTGCCAGCTCCAGAGGATTGTCTCATTCTCGTCAAGAACGGCGACAAGGGCGTTACCGGCATGGAATGGCGAAGGAACCTCAAAGTAGAGCTGGCCTCCCTCGAACATGGTGTTGCTTATGAGGCTGCCCTCTGTCACGGTTTCTCCATTGTTCCAGGTTTCCCATAACACCATTGTGCTCTCTACGGTGCCAACTGATTTTGAACTGTTACCCTTCACCGTAGGGAACTTATAGATTCCCGGCTCTGTGACAATATAGCAGTTGGCGTTGCCGTCAGGAGCAAGGTTCACCGCCTTGGTAACATCGATGGCCTGCTGGAAGTCTTTCAGCCCGGCAGTAATGTCGCCAAGGTCGACGGGCTTTCCGGGCTCGGCCGTTGTTTCCGTTTTGACGGTATAAACTTTTTTAGCCTCGCCGGCCTTATAAAACTTGAGGTCAAAACCAGCAGGTAATTCCGTGCCGGCAGGAAGATAAATCTGCTGCAGGGCATCCTTGCCGGCATTGACGCTTCCCGAGATTGTCACCACGGGGGTCCTGTGATACTGGTCGATGATAAACTCTTTTTCCGTGACTTTTGCCTGCAAATACTCATATCCGACCTGTGCGTCCTTGCGCCCGGTAAAAGCATAAGTATCAAAGTCTCCGGAAACCTTGTAATCTATGGCGGCGGTGAGCTCCTTGAACTGGAACTTGTTGTCGGCATCGTTACATGCGGCCATCAGGAGTGCGTTCGTGGTATTGAATCCGCTGTAGAAAAAACAGTGGTCCGGGTTCTGTACTAACTCGGCGGGCCAGGCCGCATAGAGGTTGCTCGCAAGGTCTTCCCTGACATAAGGCTTGAGCCCGTCCACGGTTTGTGTGGCAACCCTGCCGTCGGAGCCGATGTCTCCGGCGGCAAGGGTTACTGTCACCTGGTCCTTGGCGTATTCACCGTGAACCACAATCTTGTCTCCTGCTTCCCAGGCGGTTTTTACACCGCCTTCAGGAAGCATGAAGGTCAAAGTAAGGGACACGGGGTCAACTTCCGCCACAGGAGGAAGCCCCTCAGGCGCCCTCTCCGGGATAACCTTGGCTTTCTGGGTGCAAGAGCAAACAAGTGCAAGTACGGCAAGTATGACTGCAAGTGTTGCAAATATCTTTTTCATAATCTTTGCTTTTTAAATTAGTCCCATGAGAACGGAGGTGTGTACTCATACCAGTCCATAACTGCGCTTCCCTTGTCTACGCCAAGATACATGTTGATGTTGGCGCCCCATTTACAATTGGAAACGGAATTTGGACCAGTGTTGAACTTGTAAGCCATAACTCCATCCACGGACACCGTAATGGCGCAGTATTCGCCATCCTGTGCATAGTCAACGGAGAGGGTATGGTCAACAGTGGGGTCAAAGCCGTCGGTCACTCCGTACGTCTTGGCCGGTTTCTCTTCCGGAGCACTGACACTGAAGCTCAAATCCAAGGAGCTGCCATAGAAATAAAGTTTGATTTCCTGGCCTCCGGAGTAGCAGAACCAGTGACGTACCTCAACATCGGCCGAGAAGTTCTTCCAGTGGAAGGCATAAGAGCCGGCAGGCATGGAGCGGTTGAGTCGGGCGTAAGCGTCACCCGTACCCTTTTCAAAGTACATGCCCACGCCATCCTGATAAACAGGATCAAGGTTCTTGTCAGACTTCCATTCTGCCATTTCGGTAGGATCCATGTTATAGCGGATGGGCGTTGTAGCATAGGCCTGACGAACCAGGATTTCACGCTTGACCTGGAATCCGTCGCCATCAGCTTCCGTAGCGAGGATAATGGAGGAACTGCGGATAAACTTGGCGTCGTTCTGCTGCATCGTCAGCTTTATCACACCGGATCCGGTGAAGGAGGCCGTCTGGATTGTGAACCAGTCGTCGGCCTCATCCTTCTTGGTGACGGTCCACTTGGTGTTGGCCGCTACTGCAAGGCTGGCCTCGGCGGCATTCCACTGGGCTCGGATTTCGGTAAACTCGGGTTCAAGCTGGACACCGTCCTGAGTGTAGTTGATATTGGCTACAACTTTTTCATGACGATCATACAGCGTTATGGTTGCATAACGCATCTCGGCAGTGTTCTCCAAAGCAGAGACCTTGACTACTCCGTCTCCTTCGCCTGTTTCGCCTTCAGTAATAGACAGCCAATTTCCTTCTATTTTGGTGATAGCTGCACTCCAAGGCTGGTTGGAAGTAACGTGGAAGACGGCATCAGAAGCCGCTTTGGGAAGGAAGATTTTAAGCTCTTCGTCCGGGACCGAAATGTATGCCGATCCTTTCTGATTTACCGTTACCTTCTTGCCAACCCAGCCGTCGCTGGCGATTTCAATATAGTCCGTACGGTCGTCCAACTGAGTGTTGTCATAGTATTGTATGCGGATGGTGGTATTCTCGCCCTTCCCTACATGTACCAGGGAATCCGGCTGCGCTTCGCCAGATTCGTGGTCGATCATACACCAGTCGGGGTTGTAACTGCGCACGGTCCAAGGCTTGGTGGATTTCACAACAATGACGATGGGTTCCGCATTCTTGGCGGTCAACTCATAGATATCATTTGCACGGTAGCGAAGCTCCACCCCTTCGTTAGTGGCGGCAGGGACCTGTTCCTTCTGGGATTCGCAGGCCGTCAACCCCAATGTGAGGGCCAACACCGCCAGAATAATATATGCTAATTTTTTCATAATTCGTAATGATTACAGTTAGCGCACTACCAGTCGGGGTTCTGCGGAGTCAGGTTAGGATTACTGAAGATCTCCGACTGGGGGATGGGATAGAGATACATCTTGTCGGACCAGGGACGTACCTCCACCTTGGTGCGGGTGTAGGTCTTTACGCCGCCGTTGTTCTCAATCTGGACACCGTCGATCTGTTTTTGGGTATCGTTCCCTATCTTCCATCGGCGGACATCCCAGAAACGGTGATCCTCAAAGGCAAACTCTACGCGCCATTCTCGCTGAACAGCGGTGCGGAAGGCTTCCTTAGTTGTGATACCGGCGTCAAGCAAAGGCATGCCGGCATTGGCACGCACCAAGTTGATGGCCCAACGGGCACTGTTGTCAAAGGTTGCATCAGTTGCGTCGGGTCCGCCTAGATATTCGTTCACAGCCTCTGCATAGGTGAGAAGCACCTCTGCATAACGGTAAACAATCCAGACGTGCATTGCCTTGACAGGAGCTTCAGGATCGAAGTCCGTCTCCTCCTGGATATAGCGGCGGAGGAAGTAACCGGTAGGGGAACCATGCTCCTGACGGGTAGCGTGATAGTCGGCGCCGCCTACGAAAGCCTCAATGGTAGAGCCCTTGAAAGCCATTCCGTCGGCAAGGATAGCCCGTGCAAAACGGGGATCACGGCCTTCGTAAGGCTTGGTGGGATCAAAGGCGGGATCGGCCGAATGCCAACCGGTTTCGTCAAGGATAATGTCGTGACCGGCCAGGGTCTGGAAGGCATCCACCAGGTTCTGTGTAGGATAAGTCTCAGACATTGAAGAACCACGGTCTCCCTGGGTGAAACGTACGGGGAAGTTACGGCGCTCAAAGCTCTGGCTCTCCGAACGGAAAATCTGGAAGATAACCTCCGGGGAATCCGTGCTGTTGCAGGTCTCGTTCGGATCCAGCACAAAGAGGCCAAGGTCGATGATATCCTTTGCCGCCTTTGCTGCCTTTTGCCATTTCTCGGCATTGCCTTCGGGGTTAAAAAGCGGACTGGCCGCATAAAGCAGGGCCTTGGTTTTGACGCCCATTGCAAAGGCCTTCGTTACACGGCCTATCTCTGCGTCTTTCAAATCCTTATAGCTGATAGGGAGATGATTTGCGCAAGTGTCGCACTCCTCTGCAATAAAGTCAATGACATCGTCAAATTTTGTTTTGCCGATAGAGTTGGCCTCCTCGATTGAAAGCATTGAAAGCGGCATGGCAATGTCGCCGTAACGGCGGGCCAGCTCAAACAGATAGTAGGCGCGAAGCACACGGGCCTGATAAGGGAAATAATTCATGTGCTCCATCTGCTCAGCAAAGCCGGCCACGTGCTCATACATGGAAAGATCCACGGTCTTCATGGACTCCAGGAACTCGTTGGCGGCACGTATGCCATAATAGAGGTCCCATTTGGAATCCACGGTGGAGGTGGGGCTCCAGTATCCGTTGTTGAAACGCTGGACGGAAGCATCGGGGTCTCCGTATTCTGCGTCATCGGAACCGCAGTCACGCATGGCGCTACTTATGTCAACAATGTCCTTGTTGGGCATATATCCGTAGATGTTGGTAAGCATCTTCTTGATGTTGTCATAAGTCTTATACCTGTCCTCGCGCGTGTATATCCCGGATGTCTCATCAAAATCCAGGAAATGGCATCCTGCCATGAGCAGGGCGGTAAAAGCTATGTAAATAATCTTTTTCATATCGTTTCCCGGTTTAGAAGTTGAACTTGACTCCGGCCCAGATAACCCGGGTGGAGGGATAGTTGGCACTGAGCTGCTCAGGATCGGCAAACTTGATTGTGTCTATACTGAACAGGTTGGTGGCCGACAGTGACACGGTGGCATCGCATATCTTGAGGAGGCTTTTAGGAATAATGTAAGAGACCCCGATGTTGCGAAGCTTGAGGAAGGAACCGTCACGATACCACTGGCTTCCGGAACGGAAGTTATTCTCTCCGCTCTGGGTTGTCAGTCTAGGCATCGTGGCCTTTTCTGCGTTTTGCGGCGTCCAGGGGATTTCCCTGCCCAAATAGGTAAGGGAAATGGTGCGGTTGTTTGCGATGGGCTTGTACAGCGGAGAATCCAGCAGGCTCACAGTAACACCGGCCTGACCCTGGAAATCGGCGTATACTGTAAAGCCCTTGAATGAAGCATGAAGTCCGAATCCGTACTGGAAGACGGGAAAACTGGTTCCGGCCATCTTTATGCGGTCCTGATCGTCGATTACACCATCGGCGTTCTGATCTTTATACTTGATGTCGCCAGGGCGGACGTCACCGAATGTCTGGCGCGGGGAAGCGTCAATCTCGGCCTGGTCACGGAAATAACCTATAGCCTCAAGCCCATAGTACTGGCTGGCGGAATTGCCCTTATGATAGAGATATTCATAGGCCTGGTATGCCTGGCCGTCATTTACCACCTCTGAGATAAGGAGGCCGCCGTTGCCGTATACGCCATATTCGACTTCTCCGATCTTGTCGTCCCAGGCAAGGGCGATATCGGCACCCTTGTACTTGTTTTCGCCAAGGCTCTGCTCCTTGACGCCAAGACCAAGGACGCCGGAGATGTTGGACGGCTCGATGAGAATCTTCGTGCGGTCCTCAAAGAAGCCCTCTGCACGGAAACTAAAGCGATTGTTCAGGAAACGGGTGTCTACCCCAAAATTCAGCGTTGCTGCCTGTTCTGGAGCAAGCGTGAGGGCGGCCATGTTATCCTCGGCAAATCCGCTGTATCCCTTTGCCGTTGTGCCAAAGTTGTAGCTGTGGGCATTGATCTCGCTGCTATAAGCCTGGCGCCAGAGTTCATGCTCAAGGTCTCCGTCGCTGCCGGAAAGGCCGAATGAGCCGAATACCTTGACGAAGGGCTCGCGCAGAACGATACCCGCAACGCTTATGGCTGGATACCAGTTGAAGCGTTTATCGGGAGCGAGGTATGCGCTACCGGAGTAGTTAATAACGGCGTCGGCAAAAATGCGCTCCTTCCAGTTGTAACTCACCGTACCCAGGATTTCCTGAGTCTTGGAGGATTCGTTACGTTCGTTCAAGATCCATGAGCGCTGGCGGTAGGCCAGGTGGCTGTCCAGGTGGTGATCTCCAAAGTTCTTTTCATAGTTCAGGCGGGCCTGTAGTTCAAACTTCATGGCGAGGCTGCTAAACCAGTGACTGAAAGAAACCGTCTTGGAATTTACACCGGTGTATTTCTGTACACCGTCTATAATTTCTGAATACTGGAACGTCTTCTGGGCAACTTCCGTGAGTTTGCCGATATAGTCAAAAGCGACTGAAACGTCTGCTGACATACCGGGAACAAGCGGACTCAGGTCCTGGCGGAGAGTAAGGTCTGCCAACACCTTTGTCTGAGAGTATTGAGCCTGACCGGACTCCTGGAACTGGGCCACGGGGTTGTTTGTGCCGTAATAGTCGTTCCCGCCGTAGGTGCCGTCAGCCTGCTTGATTGGGAACACGGCAGCGGGAATCTTGTAAAGAAGTTCATCGATACTGTTGCTACGCATGTAGTAAGGCTTGTTGAACTCTGCAAGGCGTGCCATGACACCTATCTTCATAGCGGTGTAGTCTGTGATGTTCACATCTACATTTGCCCTGAGGCTTAAGCGGTTGTCATAGACGTTCCCGTTGTAGCGATTGTCCGATGAGGGCTTTACGTACATGGCATTGTCCTTATAGTAATCCACCGCGGTAAAGTAGCGGAAGTTGCGGTTACCGCCTGTAAAGGTGAACTGCGCACGGTGATTGTCTCCGTGACTGCGGTAAATCTGGTTCCACCAGTCTACGTTGGGATATTCGTAAGGATCAGTCCCGTAGTAAATCTTGTTGAGAGCCTCATTGGAATACGCGGCGGGAAGGCCATCCTGGTCACGCGCGATATTAACCAGAGAAGCATAGGTATACGCATCGGCAAACTTTGGAGTACGGGTGGCAAGGGCAAGACCATACTGGTACTTGGCGCTCACCTTCAGGGGTGTTGCCTCTCCTCGTTTGGTAGTAATCATTATTACGCCATTGGCGCCTTTCACGCCGTATAGCGCAGCTGCGGCAGCATCCTTGAGAACCGTTATGGACTCTATTTCAAGGCCGGAAATGTCATCAAGGGACCTGGGGAAGCCGTCTACAAGGAGGAGTGGGCTGTGGCTGCGCAGGCGGAGTTTTGACTGATTCTCTTCGCTGCGGCCAACGCCCTGCTTCACAAGGAGACCGGAGAACTGACCGTAGAGAGCTTTGGCAATGTCTATTTCCGGGCTCTTTTCAAAAACGGCAGACCCAAGCGTTTGGCCAGCGCCTGCGGCAAACCCGAACTGATTGCCGATCTTAATGGAATCCATCTGTGACGGGGCCACAAAATCCTGAGCATAGGAGACTGTTCCCAGCATCAGCAGAGGCAGTATTATGTATGTGTATAATCTTTTCATCGTCGGTACATTTTAAGATTACCAACCAGGATTTTGTGTCATGCCATAACCCTTCATAACCTCAGAGGTGGGAATAGGGCACAGATACCATTTTGTATCAAAGTCTCGATACCAGGCACGGGGCGGCTGAGCCTCAAATACGGCCGGAGCGCCGTTCTGAGGGTTTCCGTATGTGAAACTTGCGGCCATTGTCCTTCCATCGGTCTCACCCCAGGAAAGAAGGCCGTGAAGCTTGGTTGTAAAAGCTTCGTTCAGTCCCCAACGAACCATGTCAAACCAGCGCACCTCCTCAAAGCCGAACTCAAGTTCGCGCTCAAGGATGAGGGCCTTACGGAACTGCTCCTGAGTCATGCCATCCGGATATATATCCTCAAGGGGTTTAAGTCCTACACGCGCGCGGACCTGATCTACGCATTGGTATGCAAAAGCAGAAGGAGCACCCTCGTACTCGTTGTAAGCCTCAGCGGCATTCAGGAGAATCTCGGCATAGCGCATAAGGCACCAGTGAGGAGGATAGTCGCGATCTGCATCCTGCTGGAGAACATATTTCATCATCAGGAAACCGGGGCAGTTGTTCTGGTGGTTCCAGTGGTTATAGAAGCACTTGCCCTGCTTGCCGTCTTTCCAGACATCTCCGGGAACGCAGAGGTTCTCATAGAGGCGGGGGTCGCGGGTTTCAATACCGGGAGCCTTGATCTGTCCCGTGGGGTCGGGCTTGAAGAAGGGCTGTTCCGGCCAGGTGCTCTGCTTTGCATCCCAGTCCCAATTCTCAGGGAAAGGAGTACCATCGGCCCAGGGGAACTTGTTCACCCATTCCAGAGAACCGCCGCAACCATAGTTGTTTTGCAATTCGATGTGCTTGTCCAGATAACTGGTGCTGTTTGACTTACGGGTTGATATTATAACCTCTGAAGAGCTGCGCCTGAAATAACCTTCACGGTATGCAAGACGATAGTCGCGGGGGGTAGTGACACCACCGACTCCGGTAGGCGTTGCCTGTACCAGGCGGTACTGCATGCCGGCATTTAACGCAAAGAACTCATCGGCGGCATCCTTGGCCCGTTTCCAGAGATTTGCGTCATAATGGTCGGCATAACGGACATATTTGCCCATGCTTTCCCAATCTGCGGCATCCGGATGCCAAGGCGTATCTGAATTAAAGGTAGGGGAAGCGGCAAAACAGAGAATCCTGAGCTTAAGGCCGATAGCGGCAGCCTTGGTAAGGCGCCCTTTTTCAGTATCGGACACCGTCCATGGAAGAACTTCGGCGGCTTCGTCACAAAGGTCTACGATATAATCCACAGTTTCCGCAAAAGTGGCGCGGGGGAAGTTCATCTCCTCCTCCAGAGAAAGCGCGTGAGTGAGAATTGGAACACCGCCAACATAACGGAACATGTTGGCATATGCTATTGCCATGCACATTTTCGCCTCGGCCTTTTTGCGCTCTATCAACGCGGCGTCATAGTTCTTGGAAGCCGTAGGAATCTTATCTGCATTTTCCAGGAAGAACCAGGCGTAGCGGATGGCATAGTAATCGGTTTCCGCAAGGGAGGCACTACCGCGCTTGGCGCCGAAACGGTAAGCCTCGCCGCCGGCTCCGTTACCGGAGATGCTGGCGCTGAGGGCTCCGTTGTAGTATAACTCGTTGGGGCCGTTGCCTTCTGTATTCTTGTTGCTGATAAAGTGGTCTGTTATGGACTCAAGTATGTCAGAGCCCATCTTGTTGTCAAAGTCTGAGATAAGGCCATAAGGAAGGTAATAATAGGCCGATGTCAGAACTTTGTCGGCATCCTGGATAGTGGCGAAGAGCGTATCCAGAGTTGCGCCGGAAGTTTCCGGAGACTGACTCAGGCCTGCGTCACCAAGCTTGAGGTTTTCGCAGGCTACCGCAACTGCCACCAGCAGGACGATCATTAAAGTAGATAATGTCTTTTTCATGGTCACTCCGGTTTAGAAATTGATGTTGAGAGCCAGGTTGAAGGTCTTCACCAGAGGGTATTCACCGTTGCTGCTGGAAGAGTTGGCTTCAGGATCCTGCAGATCCATCTTGGAGAAGGTTAGGAGGTTGTAGCCGGTGAACATCAGGCCTACTGAGCGGATTCCAAGCTTGTCAAAGAACTTGTTACGGGAGAACGTGTAGCCGAAGCTTGCGCTCTTGAGCCTTATGTAACTTGCATCTTTGACCCAAAGGGTGGAGTTGGCTGCATTGTAAGACCAGTTGGTGTTGGTGAAACGCGGCAGGGTGCCATCCTCACGTCCGGGAACCCAGGGGTTGTCGTTGTCTATCCAGCAGTTCTCTGCAAAGACGGTGAGAAGGCCACGACCGTTGGAAGAGTTGGTGAACGGGACGCGATAGTCTTCCGTGAGCTCACGGGAAACATTGGTGGCGGCCACCCAGTTAAGGGCAAGGTTGAATCCCTTGTATCCAAACTTCCAGTTGGAACCGAACAAGTATTCAGGACGGTCCGGATAACCGGCGTACATCATATCGTCTCCATCAATGACCATATCGTTGTTGAGGTCCACATACTTACAGTCACCGGGGTATACGGTGGTGGAAGGTTGGGGCAGATCATTTTTCAAGCGCAGGTTACCTTCATCGTCGGTATAGAAGTCTGATTTCTGATAGAGGCGGTCAAACTTGTAAAGGAGATAACGGTGAGTTGAACCTCCGGTCTGGCGCTGATAATCATATTCCGTCTCGACCTCGTCCATATTGATAATGGTATTTCTGGCGAAGGTGACGTTGGCGTTGATATCATAGGTAAAAGCGCCGATGTGGTCTTTCCAACCAAGTTCAAGTTCATAACCACGGTTATTGACCTGGCCGAGGTTCATGTTGGGAAGCTTTTGGGCAAGAAGTGCCGGCATGGAAATAGGCGATACCAGAATACCCGAACGCTGTTCCCAGAAGAGGTCTCCGCTGAAATGCAGGCGGTTGGCAAACATGTCAAAGTCAAGACCCACATTGGCCTTGATTGCGGTTTCCCAGGTAACGTTCATATTACCGGCCGTTCCAAGTTCGTAACGGGGAACACCGTCCGATTTGTTTACGCCAAAGTAGTAGGAACCGGCGTCAGACCAGGTTGCGGGCATGTACATGAATCGGTTGCTTGAGCCGATATCATTACCTACTTTACCTATGGAAGCACGAATCTTCAAATAATTGATGAACGGCACCTTGCTCATGAACGGTTCTTCGGTGACAACCCAGCCGACGGATGCGGAAGGGAACAGGCCGTATCGGGTTCTGCCGGGGGCAAAGTTTTCAGAGCCGTTGTAACCGGCGCTGATGTCTACAAGATACTTGTCCTTGTAACCGTATGTGGCGCGAGCCACCCAACCCACATATCCGCGGGGCAGCCATTCGTACTGGCTGGGATAGTAATCACGAGACTGGTTGTACAGCAACAGTCCGCTCACTGAATGGGCATGCGCAAATTTGCGGCTGTAATCTACACGGGCTTCCAGGTACCAGGACTTGTCGTCGCTTGTGTCTTCGTCGTACTCCAACGGATTCTGATCGCCGGACACGGTATAGACAATAGTACGATCGAAGTCCGGGTCATAAAGGGCAAGGCCCGAATTGTTAGCCCATGAAGCATACGTGACTTCCTGGTGCATGGGAGAGCCTCCCTCGTGAATCTTGGTTATGGCCATGGAGGTGTCGTAGCTCCCCTTGATGCCCACGCTGAGACCTTCCGTGAGGAAATCCAGACGCTGGGTAAGGGTCAGATCCAGGCCGAGGGTCGTCTTATACTTGTCCTTATAACCGGTACCATAATAATAGTTATATGCATTCCACATGGTAAGGCCCGGAACAGCCTTCTGTGAAACGGTGGTGTAGTGATAACCGTTGATGATACCAGGAGTAGCCGTAGGATGGGACCACAGGAGAGTACGCATCCATATGTAGCTGGCACCCTCTATAGGTTGGTGCTGGTCTCCGATAACACCGCTGATGTTGAACTTCATGTCTGTGGTTTCAGTAAGTTTGAAGTCCAGGTTTGCACGGTAGTTATAACGGTTGTATTTATAGTTGTTGTCATAATCCAGGCCTTCCATCTGCTTGAGCAGACCATTCTGGTACATGTAACCCATTGAGACAAAGTAACGCACCTTGTCTGAGCCTCCGGAAATGTTGATGTTGTTCTTGGTCTGAAGGAAAGCCTTGCGGAACATTATCTCTGCCAGACGAACATCCGGGAACATCAGGGGATCGGACCCTGTGCGGTAAGCCTCAATGGCCTCCTTTGAATAGTTCTGTGAAGGGTCGTTCTTGCCGTCGTTCCATTGGCGAACGTTGTAATAACGGGCGAAGTCATAGCTGGAGCACTGGGTGGCATATGCCAGAGGAACCTGCACACCGGTGATGGAACTGACGGAAATCTTGGGTTTTCCGGCATCGCCGCGCTTGGTGGTAACGATGATAACACCGTTAGCGCCACGCACACCGAACACTGCGGTTGAGGCGGCGTCCTTCAAGATGGACAAGTTCTCGATTTCGTTGGGATCTACGGTGTTGAGCGGGCGCTCGATGCCATCCACAAGGATAAGCGGGGTTGAAGCGCTCTCGTTCAGGGAACCTACACCACGAATGTAAATCTTGGCATAGTCGTCACCGGGCTGACCGGAATCCTGCACTGTTGTGACACCGGGCATCTGACCGGCCAGGACGTTGGTTACGTCGGCCACCGGAGCCTTGACCAGGGTTTTGGTGTCAATGGTGGTAAGGGCGCCCGTGACGGTTGCCTTGGTCTGGGTACCATACGCCACTACCACGGTGGCCTCAATGGACTGGGTATCGTCCTGAAGAACCACCGTCAGTGTCCGCTGTTTGCCGATTTTCACCTCCTGGGTTGAATAGCCAAGGGCGGAAACCTCAATCACAGCAGTCTCTCCGGGGACAGTGATCACGAATGATCCGTCAGCCCCGGCGGCAACACCGTTTGTGGTCCCCTTGATGGTAACCGCGGCGCCGATAACCGGCAGACCGTCCGCATCCACCACCGTACCCTTTACGGTGACACCCTTCTGGGAGAACGCGGGGACGCCGCCCAGAATGGCCAGTAGACACGTGACAGCAGCCAGTCGGAGAATTTGGACTACTTTGTGTTTCATTGGTTAAATAGTTAATTATTAGGTTAAAAATTATTCCAAAACGGATTCTTTATTGTAAATACCCTTCACAAGTGCCTTGAGCAGGGCATGGTCGTCTGTGTCACAGCGGTACTCCCAGAACATTGCGCCCAGGTGACCGTTGGCCTTTGCATACTTGCCTTTGAGTTCCACAGATTCGGGGTCATCGTAAGAAAGCACATTGAGTCCATCTTCATCTACAAGATAGGGTACCATGGAAGTGGGCTCCCACCGGCGGGTAACCTTACGTGCCAAGGGTTTGCCTTTGTAGATTCCCTTATTAAGGATATCCGGCATTTCATAATACCTTACCGAATAATCAAAAATCTTTGTGCCCTCTGCGGGATTCTTTTCGGCCTTGCCGTAGAAAGGAACGCCCATGACCATGCGATCCTTGGGGACACCGCCGCTGATATGGGCCTCTATGCTTTCATCCCAGCTGCGATGGCTGAACTTCCCTGACTTGTGAAGCGGTGAATTGTGCCCGTTGGGGGCCGCTCCCATATCGTAGGTCATCACATTCACATAGTCAAGATACTTCATGGCATTGGGCCAGTCAACGTACCTGGCGCTTGAAGAGGATGCAAAGGAGATAATCTTGTCCTGGCCCAGCGTTTCACGCAGTTCCTTGAGGACAAGGTTGAAGTTCTGCGTGTCTGAAGGGTCTGCGCCGGTTTCGTTGTCGGCGCTTTGGGTGGGATACTCCCAGTCTATGTCCACTCCGTCAAGTTTGTGTTTGTCCAGGAGGGATTTAACGCTCTGACAGAACGCCGTGCGCTTTGCGGCATCGCGGGCCATCATTGAGAAGCCGTCGGCGTGGCCTCCCCAGCCGCCAACCATAAGGCACACCTTAAGCTTGGGGTTGACGCTCTTCAGGGCCACCACATCCTTGATGGGGGCCTTCTTGGATTCAGTGATCACAATGCCGCCGTCTCCTGTGGAGGGGTTTGCGAACCTGCCGTGGGCATAGTTGATGTGGGTAAGGAGGGACACCTCCGGAAGGACCTCCGTGTACTCCGTAAAATACGCAAGGATAATGGGTGTCTGGCCGATGTCTTTGCAGTGGACACCTTCATCGGTATCAGTTCCGGAGCCGCCAGGGTCACTGAAGTCACCGGAATCTCCGGAGCCACCACCGCTTCCATCATCCGGCGGAGGCGGAGGAATGACAATATTGCTTACCGTTGGCGCTGTACAGGCGCATAGGGCCAGAAGGGTGAATATGAACAATTTCTTTATCATATGGTTCTGTATAATCTATCTGTCCTGACTGTGTGGAAATCCGTTTCATCGGCCCTTCTGTAGAGAATATCTCCGCGGTTGCGGGCAGTGGTCCACCCGCCGTGGACATTGCTGAGGAAACGTATCTTTATGGCGTGGCCGCCCTTCTGGAGGGCTATGCTGTTATCGGCACGGGTGTGCTTTTTAACTTCAGAGCCGTTGTCTATGAGCAGTTCCCCGTCTATCCATAACTGGTCAAAGACGGTGCTGAAAATGTAAACGTCATCTTTTGGGACGTTGATATAACCTGTTGCCTCGGCCGCATAAAAATTCATACCCGTCATATTGTAATGGGTGGGTTCCAACTTGGGAATATCCCTGGTGCCTTCTATTGGCATTGGCGCCGTCCAAAATGCGCTGGCAGGGATATCGGCCCAATTGAGGAAGAAACCGTAGGTTGTGCGGAGGTTGAGTCCGTGCTCCCCTTCTGCCTTTACAGAGGGCCTTAGTTGCTGCTTTTCAATGTTCAGCGTTCGCACGGGACCAAGTTTTCCGTAGGATGTGACGCAGGCAATCCTGAGGGTTGCGTCGGAGGTGAATTCAAACGGCCCTTCATAGGTGGCCGATTCCGGAGTGGGCTCAGAGCCGTCAAGGGTATAGACCATGCGCATGGGCCTTGATGTGGTGAATTCAAGGACGGCCTTGTCAAGGAATGCGACATGGTTGTAACTGCCTCCGGGCTGCTCCGGCATGGGGATGTGATAGTTTATGCCGCGGGCGTCCAGGTCCTCGCAGGCGCGGTCCACGGCCGTGCAGAAGGCCGTGAAATCCTTGTTTTCCGGAAGGGTCCAGCCTATTTCCGCTATGGCGAATGCGCGCGGGAAGAACATATACTGGCGCTGGGCTTCCGAATATATGTATTCGCTCCAGAGATTACCCTGTACGCCTTTCACGGGGATGGAAGGATTGTAGGAGTACACCTTCTCAAGGGTGTTGTCTCCGGAAATGGTCTCCGGCTCAATCTTGGGGTCTCCCTGGTAGTGGTCAAGGTACATTCCGTCGTGGGATGGGGTCATTATGACCTGGTGCCCCTGCTCGGCGGCGGCAATTCCGCCCTTTTCCCCGCGCCAGGACATTACGGTGGCGTTGGGGCTGAGGCCTCCTTCAAGGATTTCGTCCCAGCCGATAAGTTTCTTTCCATACTTTGCCAGTATTCCCTCCATACGCCTTACGGCATAACTCTGGAGGCGCTCCTCCGGCGTTGCATCGGCCGTAGCGGAGAGTCCTTCGGCCTTTATGCGGGCCTGGCAGGCGGGGCATTTCTGCCAGCGGGTCTTCTTGCACTCGTCCCCTCCTATATGGATGTATTCTCCGGGGAAAAGGACCGATACTTCGGCAATTACATCGTCCAGGAACTCGAACATCTTTTCCTTTCCCGGGCAGAGGACAATGTCCGGGGAGCCCCAGGTGGAGAAACTTCCCACGGGCTCTTCCGTGCAGGAGAGTTCAGGATATGCCCTGATGGCCGCAACCGCGTGGCCGGGCATTTCGATTTCCGGAACAACCGTTATGAAGCGTTCTGCGGCATAGGCCACCACTTCGCGGACCTCATCCTGGGTGTAGAAGCCGCCATGTACGCCGCCGTCCCATTCCGTGCGCCAGGCGCCTACCGATGTGAGACGGGGATATTTCTTGATCTCAATGCGCCAGCCCTGGTCATCGGTAAGGTGCCAGTGCATTGTGTTTATCTTGTACTGCGCCATCACGTCTATCATGGCCATGAGGCCCTCAACGCTTTGGAAATGGCGGCAGGGGTCTACGTGGAATCCGCGCCAGGAATAGCGGGGATAATCCTTGATCCGGACGCAGGGTATCTGGTCTCCGTCCGTAAGCTGGCGGAGAGTCTGCTTGGCGTAGAAAAGGCCTGCGGGCGTTGAAGCCACGGCCTTTACGCGCGTACGTGTGACATTAAGTGTATAGCCTTCAGGGGGCAGCCCGCACTTTGGATCAAGTTTGTACTCAATCTTGCCGCGGGTGTTTTCGGTTAAACGGAACGAACCACCCCGCTCCTGCACGGAGACAGGAGCAGGGATGATCCGCGCCACCATAACCAATATTACAACTAGCCATTTCATTTCAGCAACTTCCTCACTATCTGGCCTATTTCTGCATTCTCATGTACACCGGAAAAAGCCTCCGCGCCGGGGCCGTAGGCGAATACCGGAACAACTATTCCGTCGTGGCCCCTTGTGGAGTAGTGCACCTTGACGTTACGTTCCTCGATGCTGCCCTTGAGGAGGGTGAGGCCGCCGGTATTGTGATCGGCCGTTACAACAACAAGCGTGTGACCGTCTTTTTCGGCCCATTTGAGAACCGCGCCGATGACCTTGTCAAAGTCGAAGAGCTCCTCGCAGGCATATCCAACCTTGTTGCGGTGGCACCAGTCGTCTATCTGAGAGCCTTCTACCATGAGGAAGAAACCCTTCTTGTTATCCAGCATCTGAATGGCCTTCATTGTGCTTTCCATAAGGATGGGACCGCGGTCAAGGGCGGGCTTGAGGTCATATTCGTCGTAGAGGCCAAGGAATTTGTCTCCCTCTGCGCCGGCGATGTCTTCAAGCTTATCAACATAGGTATAACCTTTGGCCTTCATTTCCTCAATGAGGTTACGGCCGTCGGAGCGCTGGTTCCAGAAATGGGTGCCGCCGCCGGAGATGAAGTCAACGTCCGCGTCCACATACTGGGCAGCCAGGCCTTCCTCATCCTTACGTGAAGGGCCGTGGATGCAGAAATCGGCAGGAGTGGCGTCATTGATGCGGCAGGTTACCGCTACGCCCGTCTTCATCCCCTTGGACTTTGCGTACTGGAGATTTGACTGTACGGGCTGCGCATCTTCATTTATGCCGATATATCCGTACTTTGTCTTCTTCCCTATTGCCAGGGCGGTGCCGCCGGCGCAGGAATCCGTGATGAGCTTATCCGTGCAGTAGGTGCGGGAATAACCGGCCACGGGCATCTGGTCCACATTGAGGGCGCCGCCGTTGGCCACCCAGCCCACATTCCACTGGGTGAGGCCGGTGCCGTCTCCTATCATAAAGATGACGTTCTTTATCCTTTTCCCCCTGGGCTGCTTTACCGTAACTGTCTCATAGGGAGTCTCGACTGTGTATTGGTCGTCCTTGGAAAAACTGTATGTAGCATACTTGGACTGGTCCCTGTCAAGGGGATCAACCTCCTGCGCATAGGCCGATACAGCGGCGAGCCCGAGGGCTAACAAAAGTAACTTTTTCATATTATTCTGCTTCTATGTTCCATCCGGAAAGGGTAATCTTTGCCTCGGTGCATCCTTCCGGGAGAGTGCAGTGGATGGTGCGGGACTCTCCGGGCCTCAGGGCCAGGAAGTTGTCTTCCCAGAATATTCCGGGAATAAGGTCTCCGTTGGAATCAAGGGCCTTCAGGATATTCTGGTAGGCTATTACATGGGCCTCATTGATGAGTTTCACGGAATAGCCGCCTGCCACCTTTGTCACCTCCATTTTGACGGAAGCCTTGGGAAGGGCGCACATAAAGGATTTGTCGGCATACCTGAGGATATCTACGCCCCACCAGTCGGCGTGCTTCCAGTCATAGACATTGTTGCTGCCGGAGATGCAGTAGAAGTTGTTCTCCACCTTACCGTCTACGGTGAATTCCAGGGATACGTAGCCGGGGCCGGGGATGTCGCTGAACACCTTGAGCGGCTCACGTTCCAGGCTTGTGACGGTGCGGTGCTCCTCACGGATAAGTTTGGACGCGGTGTCATACACGCGCAGGACGGCCGATACTTCCGCCCTGGCCACAGCATCGTTCACCACATAAACGGATGCGTCTCCGTAATTGTATACCAGCTGGATGGGCTTACAGGCCTTCTTCACGCCGTAGTAACCGGCGGTGGGGATGCCGTACCAGTCGTAGAGCTGCCAGTAAATTGAAGGCCAGGCGCTGTTGAGCATCCATTGGACAATGCCGGTGGTGCGGGGAAGGTTGCAACGGAAGGCTTCAAACATGGCGCGCTCGGAGTTATAATCCATGTCGTGGGCACGGTACATATAGTCCTCAAGGTTATGGGCCTTGCCGTAAAGACCAATCATGGACTTCACCTGGAATTCCGTGGTGTTCATGTTGGAGGAAGAGGCCGTGCAGTGGTATCCCCAGTTCTTATCCTGCGGCCACAGATGATCCTCGCCTACCATACGGCGCACGCTCTCAAGCTGGGGAATGTTGAGACCCGGGCCGGTTTCTGTATTGAAACCATATGCGCCGCCCCTCTGGGTATCAATATACCAGTAATCAGGGCCCACATATTCATAGGGGCCTTCCATCTTCATGCCCGACGGGCCGGCAAGGCTGGTAAGACCTTTTGCAGAGCAGACGTAAGGCCTGTATTCAAGTTTTTCGTAGATCTTCAGATACTGCTTCTCCAGCCTTTCATTTGGAATTCGGTCGCTGCCGGTGAGCCAGCAGATGATGGACGGATGGTTACGGAGACGGATGATCTGGTCACGGAAATAGCGAACGGCAAGTTTCTCCGTTTCCGGGGTGTTGATGCAGCCGTAACCGCGGGTTTCCGGAATGCCGCAATAGGACTTCCATTCCCACTGGCAGCTCCAGCCCACCATAGAGAGGATACCCATGCTGTCGCAGAGGTCATACACGTAGTCGTCCTTGCCCCAGATGTTCTCAAAACGGATGCAGTTTAGGCCCATATCACAGACCATGTCCAGTTGAGCCTTGATGGTTTTGGGGGTATCCTGCATAAAGATATCGTCCGTCCAGCCGCCAGCCTTAACAAGGACCTTGCGGCCGTTGAGGATGAAGAGGCGGTGGCCA